>USSR01000048.1 GCA_900557355.1 uncultured Bacteroides sp. | reverse complement strand
AATGCGGAAAAGACTTCGCAGCTGAAGTTTGCCGAAGTTTCAGTAATTCGGTATCGGTGGAGTTTGCACAAAAATACAAATAACAATTATTTCCTAATTTTATATAGGCATTTCTGAAAAAGATTCCATATCAAACCGATATTTACTTTTACGGTTCGGTATGGAATTATAAATCTCAAACATGAGAATTAAATCACAAGCTAGCATTTATCAAATATTATATTTACCTTTATCCCAAATTCAACTTTAGCGATAAAATCTAATATAATCATGAGAAAGTTCATTTTACCTGTATTACTCTGCATTATTTTTATCAATCCGGCTACAGCTAACGATGAAATCAATTCATTACTAAAAACATTAGATAAAGCCCTAAAGTATAAGTTAGATTATGCAGAACAAAAGCAAGAGCAAATAGATAGTCTGAAAATAGAACTGAAGTTACACCATAAAATACGCAAAAAAGTACAAATAGCCGAATTATTATGTTTCGCCTATTCTTCCTTTCAAAAAGATTCCGCTTTAACCTATGCTATTCATATGAATGAGTTGGCTCAAGAAAGTGGAGATGGAGAGCTTATCATAGAAGCCAAGCTAGACTATGCACGTATTTTATCTTCCATGGGATTTTTCAAAGAGGCATTGTCCATCGTCAATCCCATACAACATCAATTATTGTCTCCCAAACTTAAAGTGGAATACTTCCTCGGGCAAGCCACTATCTACAATCACCAGAAGAATTTTGCTTCCAGTGAAATAGAATCACGCAAGAATGATTTGATAGAACAAACTTATCGCGACTCCTTACTCCAATGCGCAGAAGTCCCTTCCAATATACGGGCTTTCACAATTGCTCCTATCCTGCTACACAAAAAGAAATATAATGATGCCATCCATATGCTTGACAGCGCTTATTTAAGCTATCCCCAATATTCGCGGAATGCCGGTATATTAGCTTATTCATTAGCCTCCGCCTATCAAGGCAAAGGTGACTCTAAGAATGCAATCAAGTACTTTGCCATATCTGCCATATCCGATGCAATAAGCGGAACTAGAGAGAACCGTTCTTTGCGAATATTGGCAAAACTTATTTTTGAGAGTGGAGACATAGATCGGGCATACGCATACATGAAAAATGCAATGGAAGATGCCATCTTATGTAATGCCAGAATCAATACAATCGAAGCCTCGGATATGTACCTCTTCATCGACAAGGCTTTTCAAGAGAAAGAAAAACGCAAATTTGTTATTATTAGTAGCCTACTTAGTTCGCTGTGCCTTGTCTGTATCCTATTATTTATACTTTTCACCCAACTAAAGAAGCAAAAGAAAAAAGTGGAACAAGCCAATAAAAGCCTGTCATATCATTTGGATGAAATACAAAACATAAACTCAGCACTGGCTGATAGCAGTAAAATTAAGGAAGAATATGTGGGATTATATATGGAGCAATATACCAACTATATCACTCAGATAGACAGTTTCAAGAAAAGAGCCCTTAAAATAGCAAAGAGTGAAGATATCAATAAAGTAGTTTCTTTCCTCAAGTCTTCGCTAAATACAGAAGGAGACTTGGCAGAGTTTTATAATAATTTCGACAAAGCAATCCTCAACTTATTCCCAAACTTCGTAGCAGACTTTAATGCACTCTTATCACCAGAAAATGCCATAATACCCGGCACTGGCAAACTGCTAACTCCCGAATTAAGAATCTTCGCACTAATTCGGTTAGGAATCACGGACAGTGTAAAAATAGCCCATTTCTTGCAATATTCGCTGTCTACCATTTACAATTACCGCTCGAAAATGAGAAACAAAGCTATTGGCGACCGTAACTCTTTCGAAGAAAGAGTGGGACGTATCGGGCAATAAAAGGCTACTCTCACCATGATAAAAAAACACCCACTATAATAAGCTGTTTTCTCTCATTACAGTGGGAATAATATTTTCTCATATTGGTGCTAAAAAGCCCTTTACACACATCTGCCTACATCAAGGATTGACTTTGACAATCTGTTCCCATTTCAGTTTCGTCGGATAGCCCCAATCAGGTTTAGTGGGGTCACAGAAATCACCGACAGATGCCATTCGGGCATAAAGTAATTTAGTAAGCTCTTCACGTTTCTTACCATACTTAGGATTATCATAAAGATTATTCATTTCCATTGGGTCGGCCTTAAGGTCGAAAAGCTGCGGATGACGCTGACCGTCTACATTATAAAGTATAAGTTTGAAGCCATCCTTCTTGATAGCTCGTTGAAGGTTGATGTATGTTAATAGTATATCCTTGCGCTTTTTCACATTTGGATCCTGTATGGTTTGCGCCAATGAGATTCCCTTAACAGTGGTCGGTACCTTTATATTCGATAAATCGCAGAGGGTGGGATAAAGGTCGTACAGATAACAATAGGCATCACTCATCATATTTTTCGGGATATTAGGTCCGCATATCACCAAAGGTACTCTCACCGCCGCTTCATACAGATTCTGCTTACCCAGCAGTCCGTGTTCTCCGACACAAAGGCCGTTGTCTGCTGCAAATACGATAATGGTGTTATCGTCCTTGCCGCTTTTTTCAAGCATATCAAGGATACGCCCTATCTGAACATCTACCTCGTTCACCATGCTGTAATAGTTGGCTCTTTCGGCAAGTACCTGTTCCGGTACACGCGGAGTAGGCAACAGTTTTTCATCGCGTTCATTGAGATCACCGTTATCAAACGGATGCTGTGTAATAAAATTCTTTGGCATCGTAATTTCCTTGCTATCATATTTGCGCCCGTAATCAGGTAACACATTACGCGGGTCGTGCGGCGAAGTAAATGCGACATACATCAGAAACGGGTTATCGTTCGATGCATTTGTTTCAATGAACTTGATGGCGGCATCGGCATACAACTCAGACGAGAAAGTATTGAGTGATGCGTTTACCCATTGACCATTTTTGTATTTCCCTGTCGGGTCGTACTCATGCAGATAAGGGCATCGGTGTCCCTTTTCTTCCTTTTCATTTCCATAGGGATGCATTCCTCCGAAAAAAATGTTCGCACCCGTAGAGAACGAACGGTTGAATGCAGCTTTGTCACTGTGCCATTTGCCGGTTCCGAAGGTTGTATAGCCGTTCTCGCGGAACAGCTCGGGAAATGTTTTCTCATTTTTGGGGATGACTTGTCCGTTGCGGTGTACGTCCATCAGACCGCGTCCGGTAAGAAGCATCGCACGACTGGGCTGCGAGATGGCACCGTTGAGTCCACCCATTACATGAGTTTGGGTGAATGACATACCCTGATTGACAAGTCTGTCCATATTCGGAGTCTGAATTTCATTATTACCCCAAGCATGGATAGTGCTGAATGTCTGGTCATCCGTTAGCAATACAAGTACATTGGGGCGTTTCGGGCTATTCTCTTTATTGTCTTTTTCTGAATTCGCTCCGAATGCAGAAGAGCCTCCAAAAGGTATGTTCAACATTGCCGGAAGGCATAGGAATAGGGTCTTGTTTTTCATTTTAAAATTCATCATACTAGTTTTATTTTATGATTTAAGTTTCTATTTAGATGGTGCTTGGCAAGGGACTGCTCCCCAAGCACGATAATGCTTAGTCATTGCATTGTTCAATTTTCGAAACATATCTCCTTGCAAAGGTAGTGGAGTAGTTTCCAAAGAGTCTTCCTCCAAATTAAACATCTGTACTTTTTCAAAGGGAAGATTCTGTAAAAGTTTGTACTCATTATACCTCACCGCACTCTGCGACTTCCCCCCAAATTGCGGACCACCTTCATTTCGAAGCCAGAAAACGAAACGATCTTCTGTATTCTGTTTCTTTCTCTTAATGGCATCCAATACAGAAATACCATCTATCTCATGCCTGACCGGTACATTCACAAAATCACAAATAGTAGGCATAAGGTCCATCATCACAACAAAATGGTTGTCACGTCGACCGCCTTCGAAAACTCCTGGCATATTCAGAGCACAAGGGACATGGATACCTCCCTCAAACATATCGCCTTTGGCACCCCGGGTAGGTCCATTGTTTGCCATACTTCCCCGGTCCCCTCCATTATCAGAAGCAAATATTACCAATGTATTACTCAACTGACCGCTTTCCTCGAGAGCCTGCATCACTTTACCTATATTATCATCCAAATGTTCAATCAGGGCTATCAGCCGTGCACGCTTGACCGGTAACGACTTGTCTCTTTCCTGTACCTTGTTCACCCACTCTACCGGTGGTTGTAAAGGAGAATGGGGGGCATTGTAGGCAAGATAAAGAAAAAAGGGATTCTTCTCTTTTGCCTCTTTCTTAATATAATCCACACTCCATGAAGTAAACAATTCGGTAGCATGACCTTTGGGGGTAATTTCTTTGTCGTTCAGATACATGTAATTTCCTCCCTGCCGCTGATGCGTGTAATAGTCATCCATCATATCTGCAAGGAAACCATGAAAATGCTCGAATCCTCTCTCATTCGGAAGATTCGGACTTTTCCAGCCTAGATGCCATTTGCCAATTAGTGCAGTTCTGTAGCCACCATTTTTAAGTACCTCAGGCATGGTGACGGCAGACGGATCGAAATAACCCCAATTTTGATCGATGGAAGGACGGATGACCCCTGGTACTCCTACCATAGCCGGAAAACGTCCGGTCAACAGTGCGGCACGCGAAGGAGAAGACACGGATGAATTAGCATAAAAGTTATCCAAACGCACTCCAGTTTCAAAGATGCGATCAATATTTGGAGTACTCAAATCTTTAGCATATTGGCAGGACAAATCGCCCAATCCAAGATCATCTACAAGAATCAGTAAAACATTGGGAGTAGCTTTATCAACCGTATTCGAAGCCAAAGCTGCACCGGAAGTCATAGTAGTTCCCAATGCCAGCAAGGCTATTTTTTCTATCTTCATAGTTACTATGCATATTAAGTGTTATTTTTATTCGTACGTCGTACTTTTCGAGCAAACTGGTCAGGAACTTCTGAATAGACGGACTTGGCCCAGCGAGTAATCTGTTCATCCAGTCTTTTAACTAATTCAGGTTCCTGCTCACTCATATTATTTTCCTCGTATGGATCATTGTCCAGGTCAAACAAATGCAATGTAATTTTTCCCTTTTGGTTGTAACGAACCAGCTTCCATTTGCCATCTCTCACAGAGATAGTCTTATTACCATTTCCCCAAAACAAAAGTCTCTGAGAAAGCTCCTTCCCCTTAAACAAAGGTACCAGAGAAGCTCCATCCAACTTCTTCTTCGAGTCATCATAATGAATGTTCGCCATGTCCAGCATAGTCGGAAAAAGATCGAAACTCATCACGGTCTGTTTGCACATTGTTCCTCCTTTGACAGTTCCAGGCATATAACAAATACCAGGGACACGGTGTCCTCCTTCCCATGGAGCTCCCTTCGCACCTCTATACCCTCCGGTAGAACCTCCATTATTTATCACCGGACCATTATCAGAGAAAAAGACAACGAACGTATTCTTGTCCAATTTATATTTTTTCAACGTTTCCAGAATCCGTCCCACACTCCAATCCAATTCCTCTACCATATCTTTATAAATTTCCTTATTTGGCCTGTCGGAGTTTTTATCCCCTTCCAGAGTAGCCTCTGTACGGATCGCCTTTTCATTAGGTCCCTGCATAGGAGAGTGAGGAGCCGCATGCGCTATATATAGACAAAATGGTTTATCCTTATTTTCTTTTATGTAATCCTCGGAAAGCGTTGTTAGTAAGGTTGTTGTATATCCCGGCATATTTTTCATTTCCAAACCGTCCCACCAGTCCACATCTCCATAACGGTTGCGGTGACTCTGATAGTCGACATTTCCGGATTTAAAACCTACAAATTTCTGAAAGCCAAAGTTCATCGGATGATGTTTCTGCAAGTATCCTAAATGCCATTTACCAATCAAAGCTGTCCGGTATCCATTGTCTCCCAAGATTTTTGCAAAAGTTATTTCTTCCGACTGAAGTCCTACCTCCTTATCTTTATCATCTCGGGGTACCAAAAGAACTTTCTCCAAGCCAGCTCTCTGTTGATAACGCCCAGTTAAAAGCCCACAACGCGTCGGACTACTGACTGAACCATTCGAATGGAAATCTGTGAACATCATCCCCTCCCGGGCCATTTGATCAATATTCGGGGTCTTTATATACTCATTGCCGTATATGCCCACATCACCATACCCCATATCATCTGCAACGATAATGACAAAGTTTGGTTGTTTTTGGGCCATCATTTCAACGGGAGAAAATGCTGCTAAAGCACAAGTAGCGGCTACGAAATGTCTCGAGTGATTCTTCATAATTTTATGCGAATTTGGTTGTTGAAAGGAAAACAAATACTTTTATTTCATGCAAATATACGAAATGCTCATTCCATTGAAACCTCCTAGATTTTATTTTGATGAAAAATATAAGTAGCTTAAAAGGTATCATGCTAATAATCAGCAACATAAAATATAATTAAATAGCAATTATGTAGCTACAAAAAGGAAAAGAAAAAAGCACTACCATCTTATATTCAGTACATCCATCAGCATTAAACAATTCACATAGTCATTACATTTTATCATCAAATATTTTAGATAACATACTACTAATAAGCAAGTTAAATATTATCTCTTTTACAAATTCTCCTTTTAGCTTTTACATACCATAGGAGATATACATATTGATTGTATTTTTGTGGCATAACTAAATTTACTACTATATGAGAAATATGATTTCTATCCGCATTCTCTTTTTAACTATTGTATTTTCCATATTTGAAGTTTCTTCATATACAGGTGGAAATACATACGCACAGAATGCCCGAACATTTGCAACAGGAACCGTTGTTGACGAGCAAGGACAACCCATACCAGGTGTGAATGTCCTTTGCCAAAACTCCAATTATGGAACAACCACCACTATCGATGGAACTTTCAAGATTCAAACAAAAGGTAAGAATCCAGTTCTTGAATTTTCGTTCATCGGGTTTCAGAAACAGGAGATCACAATCAAAGACCCCAAAAAGCTTATTAAAGTAGTCATGATTGAAGATGGCTATATGTTGGATGAAACCGTAGTTATCGGCTATGGAACCCAAACAAAGAGAACGATAACATCTGCCATGACTTCCATCAAATCCGAAGAATTATCTGGATATGTAGGCTCTTCTATCGAACAAACCATCTCAGGTTTAGTCCCCGGAGTTCGTATACAGACTTCCGACGCGACTCCTGGTGGTGATATCAATGTAGAAGTCCGCGGTATCGGTACCGTTACTGCAGGCTCGGAACCTTTATATATTGTCGACGGAATACCGATGGAAGGCGGCCTGTCTGCTGTCAATCCTGATGACGTAGCCAATATTCAGATTCTGAAAGATGCCGCTTCAACTGCCGTATATGGCTCACGTGGTGCCAATGGTGTAATACTTATCACTACCAAGCGCGGTGAAAGTACCAAACCGACAGTAACCATCAATGCTTCAACCACCATAGCACAAATACAACATAAATTCGAATTAATGAATACAGCCCAATTATTGGAATATTATAAGGATAAGAATCTGAACGAAAGATTTCGTTACACGACAAACCAAAATCAAGACTATTTCCCTTTCGACGAGAATCTCAACACTGACTGGCAAGATGCCATCTTCCAGAATGCCATTCAGCAGAAATACAATCTGTCTATCGCTGGAGGAGGTAAAAATATGCGTTACCGAATCTCAGGCGAATATTTCGACCAAGAAGGGATCCTGATATGTACCGGAATGAAGCGATTCGCTTTCCGTTCCAACTTCGACATCGAATTAAATAAGTGGGCAAAAGTAACTGTCAACTTTGCTCCTACATTTATCAATCAGAAAAGAACAAGAGAAGGTGGAGAAGGATCAAACAGCGTAATCCGAACTGCAATCTCCATGTATCCCTTTTTCCCGGTCAAACTTCCTAATGGAGATTATTTCTCTACATTAGAGTACAACTTGGCCCCAACTAACATAGCCGATTCAAGAGACCCCGAAACCGGTGCCTTCCCAACGCTTTCCGATTCGCCATTGGCCGACAATCAAGACAATCCAGTCAGAATCGCTCACGAATACAAAAACGAGACGAGTCAGAATCGTATTATCGGTGGGCTTAACTTTTAATTGAAATTGGCTAAAGGGTTAACGTTTAAACCGTCATTGGCCATTGATTTCATGTCATCCGAGAACTCAATATGGTACCCAGCTTCCATTGGCAAAAACCGTACCGACTCTGAGGCTTCCACCACTATGACTCGCAAACTCATGTGGATTAACGAAAATATACTGACCTATCAGAAAGAATTCGGAGATCATAACATCAGTGCTGTAGGAGGTGTCACTATACAAAGTAACCAACTCAACAAGCTTTACACGTCCGCCTACCATTTTGCAACAGAATCTCTCCCTTCCATCAACGGAGGTGTAGTCAACGGAGGTTCTTATGATAAGACTGAAGATCGTATGCTATCCTATATAGCCCGACTGACCTACGACTACAAAAGAAAATATATGATTCAGGGAGTATTTCGTGCAGATGGTTCAAGTCGTTTTGGAAAGAACAACAAATACGGTTATTTCCCCTCCATTTCCGCAGGATGGGCCATGACGGAAGAGAAATTCATGAAGCCACTCAAGAAAGTACTTAGTGAACTGAAATTACGAGGTAGTTTTGGTCTGTCTGGCAACAATGCTATCGGAGACTACAACTATGAGACCAAAATGTCACAGCAATCGTATATAGTCGATGGTTCTGTCGTAAGTGGTTGGGCTCCGTCAAACATTGCGAATCCGGACTTGAAATGGGAAGTGTCCAAACAGACTAATTTAGGTGTAGACATAGGACTTTTCCACAACCGAATATTCATGCAACTTGATTTGTACAAGTCTATCACTTCCGATATGCTTCTGAATACAATCGTTCCAAGCACTTTAGGAGTTTCACGCATGTTACAAAACGTCGGTTCCGTTGAAAACAAAGGTATCGAGTTCAATATTGTATCCCGCAACCTGACCGGCAAATTCAAATGGACAACTACGTTCAACATCTCCGCCAACCGGAACAAAGTATTGGCACTAGGACTCGATTCTGAAGCCATCACTGATGGAGTGGCAGAATCAAACATCACTAAAGTAGGCTATCCGATAGGTATGTTCTACGGAAATGTATTCGGCGGCATTTATCAGTCAATGGAAGAAATTCAAGCATTGCGGAATGACCCTTATTCAGGACTGGCTTTCGACCCGAACGTTCGGCCGGGAGACTGTAAATGGTACGATCTCAACGGTGACGGACTTTATGATGACAATGACCGTACTATTATAGGAAATCCTTACCCACGTTTCAATGCCGGTATGGTCAACACATTCTCATACAGAAACTTTTCATTTAGTTTTCAGTTGAACGGACAATACGGAAATCAGATTTACAACTATACATTACGTGAGACACTGCGCGGAAACAACAATAACAACCTTTCCATCAAAGTAGTAGATAGATGGCGTTCGCCCGAATCGCCGGGTAACGGCTTAGCAGACCGTACTTACACCTCCAATGATGTACGTCCAACCACGGAAATGAGTAAATTTACCAACCGATATCTCGAAGACGGTTCTTATCTGTCCATCCGTAACATCCAGCTTTCATACACATTCGACAAGAAAATGCTCCGAAAAACCTTTCTGAACGGATTAGTACTAAGTTTCAATATTGACAACTTGCATACTTTCACTAAATATACCGGTATGAACCCTGAAGCCAACACATTCCGTTCGGCTACCGCACCGGGCATCGACCGTACCGGATATCCTTTATCTAGAAATTTCACCATAGGGCTGAAAGCTACATTATAAATCTAAAGCATGAAAAAGAATATGAAGAATCTGAAGAATATATTTACAGTGGCATTGATCGCCACCTGCATGTCCGGTTGTACCGGTTTTCTAGATATCGAGCCGGAAACCACTTTAACGGGTAAAAATTTCTACAAGTCACCTGATGATATACGTTCGGCATTGTACTCAACTTACTCTTCATTGAGAGATAACGGGCTGTATTCGGCCAGCATCTATCTTTTCGGTGATGTGCGTTCGGATGTTGCATTTCCAAATCAAACTAATTACTATGCCAATACTTTCCGACATGAAATTGAAAAATTTACCATATCTGCCAACAATAGTGGAAACCAAAACTATTGGGCTCATCACTACAAAGGAATCATAAGAGCCAATACAGTCATCGAAAAAGGGAAAGAACTCTTCGGGAATGATGAAACCGTTCAAAAATACATTGCAGAGGCCGAAGTACTACGTGCCCTTTTCTATTTCAACTTAGTTCGCGCTTACGGTGGAGTACCCATCATCATGGATATTCCACAAGAATACACCGATTCCAGAGGTCATCTGCGTGCATCTGCAGAAGAGGTCTATATACGGATTCTCACCGATCTGACTTCTGCCATCGAATCGAACAACCTCTATAGATCGACAAACAGCGGAGAAAAAACTCCGACAGGAAGAGTTGACAAATATGTGGCAGAAGCCTTACTGGGAAAAGTACTCCTATCTATGCCAAACGACATCACGGAAGCCGCTTACCCCGATGTAGAAACATGGAAAGATATATCCATTAATCCGAATATTACCGTATTTTATCCGAAAACAACTACTACGCAATATGAAGCTGCCAAGTATTATCTGGAAGATGTGATAAACAATGGAGGATATGAATTATATCCGAATTTCAGCGAATTGTTCAAATCCACCAACAAACATTCATGCGAGTCCATATGGGAAGTGGAATACAAAACCGGTCAAGTGGAAGGATTGGGAAGTCCGTTCTATACTCTTTTCTCACCTGCTTCTTATGCACCTCGTAATAAAGCCAATTCAAACGGATATATCCCGTCTCCCATTTCAAATCAAGGAAACGGTGCATGCTCACCGACCGGATATTTTATGGATATGGCAAAAAAATGGGATTCTATGTATCCCGATTATCAATATGAAGTACGAAAATTTGATGATATTATCTACACCGATACACGCATTAGCAACGGTAATATCAAATTAGATACGGACGGCATTTCTTATCTCCCGGTTAATGAGAACAAAGATTATCCGCAAGACGTTGCATATCCTTACGACCCTTATACCGGTACCTCTTTCCGGGCTTCTGTAAAAGGCTTTAATGCAGATAACCAGTGGATGTGCGGCAAATACATGAGCTCATCAGAGTATAAAGTAAATGATTCTGATGACAATTGGTATATCCTCCGTTTTGCAGACATACTGCTGTTATTGGCAGAAGCAGAAGCGCATATCAGTGACGGGATCCTGTCACAAAGCGTTTTAAATAAAACAATCAACCTTGTACGGGAAAGAGCCGGCATTGTTCCGTATCTTGCGTCTGGAGACCCTAATAAAGAATGGGTCTTAGATACTCCAGAAAAAGTTTATCAGGCAATCTATGACGAACGAACATTGGAGTTGGCTTTCGAAGGGCACCGCTGGTTTGACCTCGTTCGTTCAGGAAAAGCTGTAGAAGTGATGAACCAACACTTCACCAATTTCTATAATGCCTATACTTCCAACAGTTCTCCTAATGTAAACAACTACTATATGAAGAGTGAAAAATTTGAGATTGATCAATACTGTACCTTATTCCCAATTCCGTCACAGGAAATACGTTCCAATCCCAAACTGACACAGAATTATGGTGCAAGATGACAAATGTTATATAAACGAAAGGAAACATGATTATGAATAAGATTACCACATTACTATCCATATTGTTTATTTCAGGTCTGTTCTGTTCCTGCGAACACCCCGGAATGGAATATATTATACAAGAAAAAGGGTTGAACGTACAAGAATCAACCATTTATGTAGATGGATTCCTTGCTAAAGGTACTCCCGCTTTTGCCGGTGATGAAAATGAACCCGGTGACCGCTTGGGGATTCCGTTCGTCAATGGTTTTGGCCGGAAACTACTCGTCAAGTTTGTTGACCGGTCATCCGAAACCGGATTGAAAATAGAAGACGGAGAAGTACAACTCTCCTTTCAGGGAGACAAACAATATGCTTATTTCCCGATAAGCGGAACCCCAACACAAGACGGATCGGTACCCATCTCATTTGACATTTTTGAAAATGGAGAAAAAATTGGTACTACCATCACTAAAACGATTCCGATTTGGGCTGAGGGCACTCAACGTCCTGCACGCGAATTCATTCCTACCAGTGAAAAACCTTTTGTTCTTCTTGGTGGAGAAATTAACTGGGTAAATCAATCTGCTCCAATAACCGGAGCACAAAACGAACAAATATTTTGGTATGCCCGAATGTCCAGTCCCTCCACAGAAATCAAAACTGCAGGACTTACATACAACTGCGTTGCTAATCTACGTTACAATTCCATTATGATTGCCAATAATGCCATTCGTCCCAGCTTTACCGAAGATAATGGTGTAAAAGCGCTTACCTTATTTACTCCCACCCCAGAAAATATGGAACAATACCCCGAGGCTTTTACATTAAAAGACGGTACTCTAAGTCACGTTTGGGGAGAAAATGATATATTCTTTCATGGAACAAATTCAAAACCAATATCTGTAGGCATGTGGGACGAAAACACTCCTGATATACTCTATGGCGGAAACCGCACACGTCCCATGTCATCCGCATCTTGGACTATCAGTGCTTCAACGCCCAAATCTTATATCGAAAAACCAGGTAACTATAAGATATACATCAAGTATACAAATACAGATGCCGGTAATGACATCATACAGTATTTTCCCAAACATCCTGTCACAGGAGAAACAGGATGGGTACCCTTTGAATTTACAATTACAGAAAATCCAGTATCCGGATTTATAGTCAACCCCAACCTTACTACCGATACTCCTGATGTACCGACTTTCAATGAAGATTGGGAACCTACAGAAAGCAATCCCGTAAAAGCAATACGAGGCGAATTGGTACAGAAAAGTAACCAGCAAACGAAAATACTGACCAAAGGGGAGGCACTTGGAGGTAATACTGCTATGCGCATTTGGTTTGCAACATACAAATCAGAAGGGGCTACAGTACCAACAGGTTATAACTTCAAAGCACATGATGATAACAAAAACAATTGGTTCAGAGGATTCTACACACCAGATGTTGTAAAGGTAGCCGGTGACAAGTCCAAAATTGGAGCTGGAACAGCCAACAAGAAAAGTAACGAGATCGTTCATTTCTTTGAAGATTCAAAACTAAATGAAAAGTATTTCATATCGTATGTCGATTTCAATGCGGATGCAGGTACCTTATTGAATAAAGCGGGAACATTCACTTTCATATTCGAGTCACTGCCTAATTCGGGTACGGCATACCCAAAATTTGAAAATGGATTCACTTGTCCTATAAATGTCATAGTACAAGAATAAATAGCAAACGTGAGCTCAATGATTTTTCATATTGTATCATTCTGAAAGTTCATTGAGCTCACGTTGACCGATTGAAAAGAAAATAAAACTCACAAAAGATTTAACAAAGGTGATGAACAAACTAATAACAATCTCATCTGTACTCCTTACAGCAACTGCCGTAAAGGCACAATCGCCCAATGTGATATTCATATTAGCAGACGATTTAGGCTATGGAGATATTTCAGCATTCAATCCGGAATCCAAAATCCACACCCCAAACATTGATAATTTGACACACTCCGGAATTTCCTTTACGGATGCCCATTCATCTTCCGCGCTCTCTACTCCTTCACGCTATTCCATTATCACTGGAAGGTATCCTTGGAGAACAACTATGAAAAGTGGAGTATTGAATGGATTCTCTCCAGCCATGATTACTCCCGACCGCCGTACAATCGCCCAAATGTTTTCTGAGAACGGCTACAACACTGCTTGTATCGGAAAATGGCATCTTGGCTGGGATTGGGCATATCCTCAAAATGCCAAAAACAAACAGGATGTGGATTTCTCACTCCCTATCAAGAATGGTCCTACGGACAGAGGATTCGATTATTTTTACGGCATACCTGCTTCACTCGGAACAGCTCCACACGTTTATGTAGAAAACGATAAAGTGACAGCTCTTCCCAATCGCACCATTGGTCCGCAAAAGGGAATCAAACTGATACGTAATGGAGTCGCAGGTGCCGATTTTGAGCCACAAGACTGCCTACCCAATATTATACGTCATGGTATAGACTACATTAATAAACAGCGTGACAGTAAAAAGCCGTTCTTCCTATATCTTCCTATCACAGCACCGCATACTCCCGTATTGCCGGCAAAAAAATATCAAGGTCAGACAATCATAGGAGATTATGGAGATTTCGTAGTTATGATAGACGACATGGTACAGCAAATCGTAGAAACATTGAAGAAAAACAATCAACTAGAGAATACCATCATTATTTTCACTTCAGATAACGGATGCGCTCCATACATAGGTGTAGAAGAAATGGAAAATAAAGGGCATCACCCAAGTTACATCTACAGAGGTTATAAAAACGACATTTATGAAGGTGGGCACCGTATTCCACTCATCGTTTCCTGGCAAGGAAAATATACGAACGAAACCAACAGTTCATTGGTATCACTCACCGACTTCTATGCCACCTTTGCCCAAATGGTGAACTACCAATTGAAAGATGAAGAAGCGGTGGACAGTTATAGTATATGGCCTATACTAAGCAAAAAAGGAAATTCTGCCCGAAAAGATCTTATCTATGAATCGGGAAAAGGTTATCTATCTCTACGTACGCCTCAGCTAAAATTAGTATTCCACGGTGGTTCAGGAGGATGGGGATACCCTAATAAACCTGCTGATCTAGCCAAACTACCCAGCATGCAACTCTTTAACCTTAAAGAAGACCCTTCGGAGAAGAAGAATATCATCAGTAACAAACGCTACAAAAAAGATGTGGATAAAATGACACAGATGATCAAAAAGTATGTGGAAGAAGGACGTTCTACCCCAGGAAAGAGGAGTGCGAATGATACTGGTAATAGCTGGAAGCAAATCGAAATATTCATGCAATAAACAAAACCTAGAAGTTAGAATATAAACATCTAAAACTATCAACAAATGAAAGTCATTAATA
Organism: uncultured Bacteroides sp.; assembly: GCA_900557355.1. Classification (GTDB taxonomy): domain Bacteria; phylum Bacteroidota; class Bacteroidia; order Bacteroidales; family Bacteroidaceae; genus Bacteroides. The sequence goes on along the minus strand of USSR01000048.1, from coordinate 3,107 downwards.
GCTTCTTATGGGAATGTCTCGCTATAATTCCCTCCGTTTTGATGGCCCAAACAGCTAACAAACAGCCTAATATTGTGTTGATCTTAGCTGATGATATGGGACGTGAATGTTTAGGATGTTATGGCAGTACCTATCAAACACCAAACCTTGACAAACTTTCAGAAATAGGAGTGAGATTCGACAACTGTTTCTCTCAACCCTTAAGCACACCATCGCGCGTACAACTAATGACAGGTAAATACAATAATAAAAATTACTCCTGCTTTGGGCACTTAAATCAAAAGGAGAAAACCTTTGCCCATTTAGCAAAGGACGCCGGATATACCACTATGATAGCTGGCAAATGGCAATTAGGCAGAAACAGAAATCTGCCTAATCATTTTGGTTTCGATCACTATTGCCTTTGGCAGTTAAGCTATGACAGGATGATAAAAGAAAGATATGCCGCTCCACTAATAGAACAAGATGGAAATATAAAGCTTTACTCAAACAATGAATATGGACCGGATATATTCACTCAATATGTGATTGATTTTATTGAAGAGAACAAAACTAAGCCCTTTTTCATATATTATCCTATGGTATTAGTGCATAATCCATTTTACCCCACTCCTCAAAGTGATGTATGGAAAGATCCCTCCATGCGTGAAGTACGCAATACCGCCAATTTCACAAAGATGGTAGAACATGTGGATAAAAACATAAACATGATATTCAACAAGTTAGAAAATTTAAACTTATTGAACAATACCATTATCATTTTTATTGGAGATAACGGAACAAACCGTAACATAAGAACAACCATGAAAGATGGAACAATAGTAAGGGGTGGGAAGGGGCTAACAATTGATACTGGAGTACGTGTACCTATGATAGTTTATTGGGGAAAAAATAACAATACAAAGCATGAATGTGCAGATATGATAGATTTCACCGATTTTATGCCTACTTTTGCAGAAGCTATGAATATTAAAGTGCCTAAACAATGGGATATAGATGGACAAAGCTTTTTACCTCAAATAAAGGGAGAAAAAGGTAAGTCTCGCGAATGGGTATTCTGTCATTATGATTCAAGATTTAACGCGTCCGCGAGTAAAAATGCAAAACAATTTTTTAGAGACATGCGATATAAGCTCTATTCCGATGGTAATTTTTACGATACAATAAAAGATCCTAAAGAAACGAATCCTATTGCAAAGGGTAAAGGAAATGCCGAAGCTGAAAAATCAAGAAGAAAACTAGAAAGACTCTTTGCAAATATACCAGCTTGGAAAGTAGGAGATCCTGCAATACCCATGTGTATACTACCAGAATTTCCTTTATTACAAACCCCTAAAAACATAAGTCTAGAGCAAATATTACACTCATATTAAAAAAACATGCATAAACTAATCACCCTTTCATCCGCATTACTTGCGACAGCAGCCGTAAGAGCACAATCTCCCAATGTAATATTTATATTGGCGGACGATTTAGGATATGGAGACATCTCAGCGTTCAATCCAGAATCTAAGATTCCTACTCCTAACATTGATAATCTAACTCAAGATGGGATTACTTTTACAGATGCCCACTCCTCTTCCGCCTTGTCAACACCGTCACGATATTCCATTCTCACCGGAAGATACCCTTGGCGAACAAAATTAAAAGAAGGTGTACTCGACGGTTACTCGCCTGCTATGATTACACCCGACCGTCGGACAATCGCCCAAATGTTTTCTGAAAATGGCTACAATACCGCCTGTATTGGAAAATGGCATTTAGGCTGGGATTGGGGATATCCTCAAAATGCGAAAAATAAGAAAGATGTAGACTTTTCATTACCTATAAAAAATGGTCCCACAGACCGAGGATTCGACTATTTTTATGGTATACCTTCTTCTCTTGACATAGCTCCTTATGTTTATGTAGAAAACAATAAAGTAACTGCTCTTCCCGACCATATCATTGAACCGCAGAAGGGACTCGGTTTAATGCACGGAGGAGTGGCAGGAGCCGGCTTTGATCCACAGGATTGTCTACCAAACATAATACGTCATAGTATAGACTATATTGACAAACAGCGTAACAGTAAAAAACCATTCTTCCTATATTTGCCTATTACAGCACCACACACACCAGTGTTGCCGTCAGACAAATATAAAGGTAAAACAACAATAGGAGCCTACGGAGATTTTGTAGTCATGATAGATGATATGGTACAACAAATCGTGGAAACATTGAAGAAAAATAACCAATTGGATAATACTATCATTATTTTTACTTCTGATAATGGCTGTGCTCCTTATATCGGCGTAAAAGAAATGGAAAAGCAAGGTCATTTTCCCAGTTATATTTACAGAGGATATAAAACAGATATTTACGAAGGAGGACACAGAATTCCTCTAATAGTATCTTGGAAAGGGAAGTTCTCGAATAAAATAAGTAATTCCCTTGTTTCTCTTACCGATTTCTATGCGACCTTTGCACAAATGGTCAATCATAAACTAAAAACTGAAGAGGCTGTAGATAGTTACAGTATGTGGCCTATATTAAGTAAAGAAGGGACTTCTACCCGAAAGGACCTTATTTATGAATCAGGGAAAGGATATTTGTCTCTACGCACACCACAACTTAAACTAGTTTTTAATGGAGGTTCAGGCGGATGGGGATACCCCAATAAGCCTGCTGATTTGGCCCAACTACCTCCAATGCAGCTATTTGATCTTGAAAAAGACCCATCAGAGAAAGAAAATATTATCCATGATAAACGCTATAAACAGGAAGTAAAAGAAATGACACGACTCATCAGAAAGTATGTAAAGGAAGGACGTTCCACACCAGGAACAGAAGTAGCGAATGATACTGAAGACAAGTGGAAGCAAGTAAATATTTTTATGCAATAATCATTTATAAAATAATAAAATCATGCATTACTTATTAGTGAATATTATTTGTGCATTAACTTTATCGAATGCCAGTCCCGACGTAGAAAGAGCACAGCAGACCCTAGATTCTCTTTACCAAAACTATGCAGCACCCAACACGTGTCTGTTACGTGAGAACTATCCTTTTAACCAAGACAATAAGGCAACTTATCTGGCATCAGAAGAACAAGCAAAAAGACG
>USSR01000047.1 GCA_900557355.1 uncultured Bacteroides sp. | reverse complement strand
GGTTTGGCTACTGCATCGCAGACTTTCATAATATCAGTTTTCTTCATGTCAGCTGAAAACTGCTGAGCATATAAGCTACAACCTACTGAAAACAAAAACAGAACTAAAATTTTCTTCATGGTTTTAAATAATTTATTATTCAACTTCAAGCGCCGGTACATTCTGATCGGCTCCCGGATATCCTAAATTCTGATTTATACGACCTCTGGAGTTAGAAGCAATCGCATTCTCCGGTACAGGCCATAATATATGATAAGGCTTAATGGTATAAATATTGATGCCATTATGATTGATCTTTTCACGGAAGAAGTTATTATATCTCATCATTCGGTCATAGTAATAATTCTTCTCTGAAATATCGCTAAGTGAATACCCATTCAATCCCTTTTCTGCCATGATAAAAGCCACACGAGTCAATTCCGTCTTCCGAGGCTCTTCAAAAAACAATTCTCTAGCACGCTCATCCAGTATATATTCAATAGTTACTTGCTGAGAGTTCGTTAGCTCTTTTGCATTAGCACGCATCCGGATTTTATTAATATCATTCATGGCTGCATCCATATTTCCTTTCCAATAATAAGCTTCTGCTCTCAGTAAATAGGTCTCGGCCAAACGGAATACATACCAATCTGTATATCCTCCCTGAGGAGTATCAGGCTTATTATCTTCAGGTACAAAAGTCTTGTAATGCATCATCGGACTCCAAGCATAGATAGTATCTACACAATACTTTTTTTGTAAAGGTTGACCATAATATTTAGATGCCGGATTATTATAGACCATATCCTCCATATTCAACCAATTCGGAGCTGTATGGCGATAATCTTCTTTGGAGTCCCAAATTTCATAGTTAAAATAATTAGTCGTCCTGATTCTACCGATTCCGCGTCCCACTTGTCCTATTTGGGGTTGCCCTGCCGCTTTATCCATTGTGCCACGTTTACCATCCGGATCATTGTTAGTATTTGCATTCCACCAGCAAGGTACAAGATCTCTCATCCGATAAGACCCGGTAGAGGTTCCCCCTTCCGTCAATCGTTTATCCTCAACCAGGAAGATGCCTTCCAGATTTTCAGAAGAATTGATATTCTCCCGATTAAAAAGATCACTTATTATATTATATTGAGCATCCGATATATTGACCCCGAATCTTTTTTCCATCAGTTTATGTTGACTATGATCTATGACAGCAGTAGTAGCAGCGACAGCTCCGTCAAAATCACAACATGCCAAACATATTTTAGCCAGCAGATGATTTCCTGCTGCCTTGGAAACAGCACCATGAGGAGCACTCTCCGGCAGATAGCGGGTGGCAAACATCATATCCTCTCGTAAACGTTTCAAAATACTACTACGTGTATGCGAATAGAAATATAATTTAGGAGTTGTGACTTCTTTATCAATAAAGGGTACATCTCCAAACTGATTCACCAGTTTATAATACCAATAAGACCTATGAAAATACCCTTCAGCCAGAATTGTATTTTTATCATTTTCAGTTATCTCATCCGCAGCCTGTACACGAGATATTATTGTATTTGCTTTCTGAATAGCACTATAGCCTTTACTCCAGAAAGTACCAATCTGAGAATCTCCATAAGCACCCGGCTTTAGCTGAATTTCAAAGTTTTTTAAAGTTTGAGCAACGATATTGCCAGCTACAGCAACATCAGAAGTCATCAACTCTGTGCAGGCATAAGAATTATTGCCTATAAACTCCGGACGTATCATTGCACGACAAGACACCAAAGCGCCCTCTAATCCTTCTTTCGTCACATAGGTATTTTCAGGAGAATAGAATGACAAAGGTTCCGGCTTTAGCCAATCATTACAAGAAACCAAACATGCAGTACACAAAAATGCAGAGAATGCATAATGTACCTTCCTTAATATTATTTGTGTTTTCATATCTATACTTTTATAATGAGAAATTAATACCAAAAGTAAACGTACGCGGTGCCGGAGATAAGGATTCCGGATCCCAATAATTCCATCCTGTTATCAATAAAGGATTAGAAACGTTTATATAAACACGAGCATTAGAGACGCTCCATTTAGAAGATATCTTATTAGGTATTCTATAAGCTAACGAAACTTCTTGCAAACGTACATACGAACGGTTTTTATAAACATTGAATGACGGAGATTTTGTATTCGAACCTAAGCGTGCAAATTCATTGGTAGGATTCTCCGGAGTCCAATAATCATATTTATAAGCATTTACGCGGTCATAATAATAATCTGTTGGATGAGAATAATGACTATTAGAAGACTTATGTCCAAGATCTGAGCGAATAAAGAATGAAAAGTCCACGCATTTAAAGAACTCCATCGTATTACCAATACCGAATGAAAAACGAGGACGCTTATATCCTTGAAATACTTTATCATCTTCCGGAAGATATTCTCCGTCATTATTTACATCCCATATTTTAAAATCACCCGGCTCTTTACCATACTTGGCAGCATCTTCACGTTCATTCTCTTGCCATACTCCCAAAATTTTATAATCATAAATTTCATCTAAAGCATGTCCAATATACCATCCATTCTGAATATCATCATCTTCTCTCTGTCCTATTACATTTCCATCTTTATCCAGCACATCTACCATTTCACCATACAGATGGGCAATTTCATTCCGGTTAAGAGAAGCAATGAAAGAAGAAGACCATCTGAAATTCTTATGATCGATATTAACTGAATTTAAGGACAGTTCAAAACCCTTATTACGAACTTCTCCCAAATTAGTTGTTACTCCGGAAAAACCAATAATATCCGGCAAAGAGCGGGTTAACAGCAAATCTTTTGTAGACATATAATAAGCCTCCACTGTTCCATTCAAACGATTACCCAGAATTGCAAAGTCAAAACCTATATTATATGCTTCAGTCTTCTCCCATTTCAGGTTTTCATTGGGAAGACGAGTGGCATAAATCCCAATAACTGTACTTCCGTTATGCAGATATTTCTCCGAATCCAAATTTGCCAAAGCAGCATAACGTCCGATGCTCCGGTTTCCATTGATACCCCAAGATAAACGAAGTTTCAAATTATCAATCCACGAAATCGCTTTCATGAAGTTTTCCTCATTCATTCTCCAACCAAATGCAAATGCAGGAAAATTAGCATATGGATTATTAGAACCAAAAGCCGAATAACCATCACGTCGGAAAGAAGCAGTAAACAAATAGCGATCCATTAAATTATAGTTCAGTCTTGCCATCATAGCATTTCCCGTATCCACTGTATCATCACTCCCTACAACCGGATTCGTACCATTTGCAACAGCATGCCAGCCCAGCACCTCAGAAGGAGTAAGATTGGAATTTTCTGCTTTATCAGACCAAGTTTCATTTTTTTCAAGATTAAACAATAGAGTCAAATCAAGCTTATGAATTTTATTGAATGTATGGTTCCACCTCAAAATATTGTCAAGCATCCAGGAATGTGCGCTATTATTACGCCGTACGGCATGCCCCTTATACTTTTCACCAGCCATACTGGTAGATGGATCAAAATAATGATTCTTTTGCCAATTGTTATAGTCCGAATAGCTCATTTCATAAACAAATCCCCATGGCAATGTAATCTTTGCATTCAATGTAGCATTGAATGTCTGAGTCACATTGAAACGATCACGCTGTTCATAATTAGCGAAAGGATTCGTACTCATGTTATCGTCATTAGGATAGAACTTCAAAGAACCATTCTCTTCATATTTGCTGCCCCAAGGACTAGCTTGAATAGCTTCTTCCCAATCAACTTCATCTACACTTTCATTACGAGTGGCATAATGTGCTTGCAAGCCGACCTGAAGCCAATCTGTAACATTTACTTTCAAATTTAAACGCGAACGGATAGTCTTATATTGGTCTCCTACTACAATACCTTGATTATTAATGCTTCCTAATGACCAATAGTAAGAAACTCTGTCATTCTTTCCAGAAATACTTACATTGTAATCCTGACGCAAAGCGTTTTGAAAAGAAGCATCATACCAATCCGTCTCTCTACCTGCCAGATAATTATCTATTTCTGTAGTAGAAAAGGCCAAACGATTCAACCAAATCTCTGCCAGATTTGAATCTGCCGAAGCCCCTGTATACGATAACCAGGTATTCAGATCAATTCCTTGCGGCAAATTGTCCGGATTGTGGAAGTATCCCAAAGGACGAGATGGATTGCTCCGGATTTTTTCATCCCTTCTCATAACCATATATTCCTGCCCATTAAAAGGACGCTGATTACGAGTCAAATTCTGCATGCCTATCTTCATATCAAAATTGATGACCGGCTTTCCTTCATTACCTTGTTTTGTTGATATGACGACCACCCCCGAAGCCGCACGTGATCCGTAAACAGCTGCAGAACTACCATCTTTCAAAATATCAATCGTTTCAATATCACTGGGATTGATATCCACCAAATCGCCATTAAAGATAACTCCGTCCAATACAATCAGAGGAGAATTACTGGCATTAATGGATTTCTCACCACGAATCAGCATAGAACCACCCCCTTTGGCAGAAGTTCCGAACCCTGCAGAAAATCCTGCCACCGTACCACGCAGCATTTCAGCTACACTAGTTACCGACTGCGTCGTATTTTCTGTAGAGATACGGGTTATTGCTCCAGTGAGATTTTTTTTTCTCATCGTTCCATAACCAACAACAACAACCTCTTCCAATTGAGCGACATCTTCTTCCAGTTCCACGTTAATCACATTCTTTCCATTAACCGTAACCTCTTTAGACTGATAACCAATAAATGAAAAAACGAGAGTCTCTTTGGAATTTTCCAATGTTAACCGATAATTACCATCAATATCAGTGATAGTACCAGTTATTTTCCCTTTCACTTGCACAGTTGCTCCTATGACGCTTTCGCCACTGGACGTTACTTTTCCGGTAACTACAAAACCTTGTGCATAGACACCTGTTGACCAGCTGATTAAGCTAAAAAACAGGCACAATTTCATAAATATTTTATGTTTCTCATGCATAGTTATTAATATTTAAATGGTTAATACTAAAACTCTGTGGTTATTTTATACTGTATCACATTCTTGTCAGATTCAAAATATGCAATATCCGCATATCCATTTCTATAGGGAATTCGTTTTCGCTTCCTCTGTATAGTAGCATTTGGAGGTGATATGGCCTGAAAGCAAATTTGACCATCACGAGACTGCAATATCACTTTCCCATCTTGAAAATCAATTTTAGTTTCTTCCATACCATCATCTATTAACATGGGGTAACATGCCCGCACCTTTTTCACATTCCCCTTCAGAATATCACGCACAGTAATTCCGGTATGATCAATATAAACACGTTGCGAAATCTGAGTAACTCCATCAAATCTACCAGTATAAACGACTTCAAATGCAACTCCGTCTACAGATTGTCTAACATTCCTCACATCTATTTCAGGAAGCTTACTGCCTTTGTATGCAGAAAAGTAAGATGTATCCGGAAATAATATGTTAGTATATTCCGCTAAGCGATATACTCCACCCGCAGCATCATGCCATTCAGGTCCAACTGCATACAATTCTCCACCTAAATCCTGCTTCTTCTTGTTATCCCATTTATGGGGAATTCCATCCGAAGGACCTAACTGTGGATTTGAATTCTTCAGATGTATCCTGATGGGTCCTGTTGCATTATAACGAGGATCTCCACTGAGCTCATACTCAACATAGTTTCCACCAGAATTAGCAAAAACCTTATGGAACACGTCTTTCATAACCAAAACATATCCACCGATATCAGACGGAGACGGAGATTCTTTAATAGAATTATCAGCATATAAATAGGCAACGCACATTAGCCAGCATGCCAACAGATTATACTGTGATTGCGCTGAATAACTTTCATATCCATGCATCACTTCGATAGGAAAACGGTTTTTCACAATAAATCCACTTCCATCTTCTCTTATCCATCTTCCGATGCTCCTAAGTGCTAAATGCGCAGCTCGTTTAAAGGCGCCTGCTTCCTGCTTTTTTCCTAAAGCTGCATATTGTGAAGCGTAAATCTCATAAGTCACAGCTGCCGCTGCTTCATTCCAGATATGTTGAGCACTTCTACCGCCTGTCGGCACCTCTCCATAAGGCGATTGCATGAAAAGAGAAGTCCATGCTCCCAAACATAATTTGCGGGAATAAAAATCAAAAAATGTTCCGTTATATCCTTCCGCCAAAATAGAAGCCATAAACTGCCTCGTAAACTCATCATACACCATTGGCGGATTAGTCTTATTATCTATATACAAGCCAAACTCAGACATATATTGCTGCTGGTGTTCCAGATGAATATGAAAGAAATCTTTGTGATCGTTAATCCCTTTTTTTAACCGTAAATATTCACCGGCTAAAGCTACAACATTGTGATTATAACAGATTTTCTTACGCTTCAAGTTATCCCGATATAGCACATACGGATCAATTTCAGCCATTTTTTCGTGCCAGACAATCATTTGTGCTTCAGAAACCAATCCTTTATAAAGATCCATCGCCAGCATAATAGGCTGAATAAAGAATTCACCATGGTGATGGGCACACCTGTTCTCATGCATCTCACTCACTGAACAATCCAAAGCCTTTATTCCACTCTTTACCAAAGCATCATCTTTCAAGTATCCCGTTTGAGCCAGTAAACCTATAGACAGAGCATAGCAAGGAGTCGAGTATTGCCATTCGATTTTATAGACCGGATCAATAATTGCTCCCGTCACTTTATCCTGACAAGACGCAAATGCACGAACCTGACATTCTATCAATCTCAAATATTCATTATTATCTAATCCTGATGATTGAAAATCAACTACTCGCTTCTGGTTCTTCAAAAAAGTTTCTACCAACTGCCCTAATTGAGGATTATCTTCCCGAATATTTTGTTCAGCCAATAATATATTATTTATATCTCTTAATGAACCAGCATCCACCTTCGACACGAATATCAAAAGACATAAACTGACCCAAATGACTTTATGTACAAGCTCCGTTTTCATGGTTTTATAGCTTTATCGAGTTTCACATCTGGATTTCCACACCATATCTTCTTTCCAGTCCATTCGGCATACGAAGTATTCCAAAATTCATCAATAGTAGAAAGCCCCAATGCCGCAAAAGCTGCTGTACACAGATAGAGACTTCCCGTAGATATATATCTTTCAGCTATTTGTGGTTGATGACCTGCAAATCCTAATGTCAGCCATCCATCTGCATCAAAATTCCCTTTAACCGACATGTGTTTCTTTATAACAGCTGTCAGAGCACATCTAACCTGTGCCTTTGTAACCGATACCGGCAACAAATCTTTCAATGCAGCTTGGGATAGTACATGAAACGTCCCGAACCTATAAGCTATTGACCGGCCTATCACCGGATAAGCTCCATCCGGAGAAATCATTCTTTCTTGTTGTTCTGCATATCTGGAAAAGCGCTTTTTCTCCAACTGATAAAATTCATCTTCACCTTTTGCATACTTTTGCATTACTTCCAGCACATCCAATAACATAGGATGGATCACATAGCTATTATAATAATCCATATGTAAATCTACCCCATCTCCATACCATCCATCACCTTTATACCAGTCCTTGAAACGCATAATGGCATAGTTAACAGGTTCCATATTACATTCTCCTGTCAATTCCAGTAAAGTAGCTTCTACCATGGCTGAAAATAATAACCAATTGCTCTCTATCGGTTTTATCTTACGTATCTGCTGCAATGCATTCAATACATTCTGTCGAGTCTTGTCCGAAAGATTCCCCCAAATTTGTTTAGGAGCACGTAATATCCCCTGACAGAAGAAAGCAGCGTCCACCAACGGTTGTCGTGTCACCACAAAATTTAAATAATCAGGAGACTCGGGATTGAAACCATTATCTATGGAGAGAAGCATCAGACGTATATATTTACTTCTCAATCTTCCCTCTTCTGTTTCATCAGGGCCAAGTTCCAGCCAGGGAGCCATACCAACTAACAAACGTCCCAAAGCTTCTAAATGAGTAGTACGCGTATTGGGAGGATTCAATGCACCGGATATAGTTTCTACCGGCATATTCTTCTTCAGTTCCCCCTTACTCATATTTTCTAATACCGGGTCCGCTATTTTTGTCAATACAGTAACCCAATAAGCACGATCCTCCAAACCTGATGGATTTTGTGAATAACCACATAAACTTATTAATAAGAACAATGTACAGGTAAAAATATTCTTTTTCATGATTCTATAGTATATTGATTATGGTTTCATAAATTTATCAATGGGAAATTCTTCCCCGGAAAAGGCTTTAATGCTGGTCCACGGGGAAAGAGGAGCTGTCCAGAAAACATCATCTGCCGGTAAACCTAAAGGTAGGAAACCTAAAGAACAGAGATAGACACAAGGAGTTGATAAATAAGAATCCCCTAATTCCGGCTGTTCACCACACACTCCAATCGTTAACCAACCATTTTTATCAAAGGTACCCGGCTGTTCAAATAAACGCTTCAGCATAGCAGTCATTGCCCCCCGTACTTGACCTGCTTTTAAACTTGATGGAAGTTGATGGAATAATGCACTGGCTCCCAAAACTTGAAAAGCTGCCGAACGATAACTTACTGAACGTCCCAATACCGGATAACTTCCATCCGGTGCAATCATGCGTTCCTGAATTTCCGCATATCTGACGAAACGTTTCCACTCTTTGTCTAAAAGTATCTGATAAGATGAATCATATTTCACTACAACCTTTAAAACCTGTAACAACATAGGATGAATGACATAACTATTGTAATAATCCAAATGAAAATTCTCCCCATCTCCATAAACTCCGTCTCCTTTATACCATTGTTCATGTGATGAAATAGCCTTCTCTATTACTTCAAAATTCCATTCATTACCGAAACTTTTCAACCCACATTCCACCATCGCAGAAAACAATAGCCAATTATTATTTCCCGGCTTCATTGTACGTGTCGATTTCCATTGTTCTATTAAACGTTGTTGAGTCTTATCATCAAGATTTCCCCATAACTGAGTGGGTGCCTGTAACAATCCTTGTATCAAAAAGGCACTATTCACCAAGATCTGCCGTGTGGCTGTACTATTAAAATAATCATCAGCATGAGGATCTACAGAATTCTTCAACCCCTTACAGACCATTTTAATATATTTATCACGCAACTTTCCTTCTGCAGTTTTATCTGGCCCCAATTCTAACCATGGTGCTATTCCTGCTATTGTTCGTCCCACCGACTCCATATGTGTAACAAACTCCCTGCTACTAGCTTTCGCAGATGAAGAACGTCCAACTGGAATATTCTTTCTTAACTGGTCCTTACTCAAATTACTCAAAACCGGATCTGCTATCTTTAATAGCGTATGTACCCAATATTCTCTATCACTCTGGGAAGCATTTTGCCCTTGTACAGCAGAAATTGCCATAACAGAAAAGAAAAAAGCCGATACTAATTTAATCAGTTGATGTGTCATAGCTTTATTTTTAGATTATAACTTGTGGTTGCAAAACTATGGAAAAAAACAGATTTCAAATAAGACAGAAATTCTAATATATATTCATTTCATCCACAAAATCCCTCTTCCACTAAAAAGGACAATATTGCTATTATTTGAACGATTGTATTATCGAATCTAAAAGCTAAGCATTATTTTTGTACCACAATCAGTAATAAAAATACTATGAGAAACGTCATACTGTTAACATTTTACATACTAATAGGAAATATATTCAGTACATCTCTTTATGCAGATAACAGCATAAAATTACATGCATCGCACATATCCATTAATAAAGGAATGCATCAGTCGACAATTCATGCCATGTATCAGGATGAGTTCGGAATGATATGGTTTGGTACCAAAAGAGGATTAGTAAGATATGATGGAACTCAAATGAAATTCATACAAAAACTTTATAATGACATTCCCGATGCAGAAGAGTTGGTACGTTCCATTACGGGGGATCAAAATGGCAATATTTATATAGAGACACGTTCAGGCATTATAGAGTATAACATAAAACAAGATCATTTCCGTAAAATAACCCCTTATTCACAATGCATGTACTATTCGGACTCTTGCTTATGGATAGGGTATAAAAATACAATCTACCAATGGAAGAACAATATATTAAAACTACATTTACAGTTACCAAAGGAATCTTGCATTATAGATTGCATCACTGAAACATCCAAAGGAAATCTGTACATAGGCACCAGAGACGACGGTATATTCCTTATCAGAAGGAATAAAGACACAAAACAGATGTTAGCGAATATCAACCAGATACGCCAATTATACATTGATTCAGAACAAAAGATATGGGTCGCTACCCGAAGGAACGGATTATTCCTCATAGATAGTGATGAAAATATCAAAAATTATAATTATTCAGAAAACAGCAATAATTGCATATCAAGTGACATTGTACGATCTATATGCGAAGACAATGCAGGTAACTTATGGATTGCCACTTTCAATGGATTAAATAAATATGATAAAAAAGAAAGAAAGTTCCTCCAATATGAGTTTATTAACGAAAATGCCTATACCCTAAATGATGCATCTATCTATTGCTTAATGAAAGATCAACAAGGAACTATTTGGAGCGGTTCGTTTTATGGTGAAATAAATTGCTTTCACCCGGAGCACAGTACATTCTCCTATCATTTTGTCACTAAAGATATAATGCCATCCTCCCCATCTAAACATGCAATCTTCGGAAAAACAGTAGAAGATAATGAAGGGAATTTATGGATGGCAACAGAACGAGACGGATTATATTTTTTCAATACACACACCAAAGCTTTGAAAAAGCTACCATTCACAGACAACGTGCAAACCTTATATCTGGATAAACCCAAAAACATCCTATGGATCGGAACATTACTTGGCGGACTAAAAAAATATGATCTGCAAACTCAATCCACTCAGGTATTTCTCAGAAACGTATTACACAACAATAGCATCAGAGAAATTATCCCTTATAATGATTCCCTAATCATAGCTACGCATAACGGCATCAGTATATTTGATACTCATACAAATAAAAGTACCATCCTCTCTTCAGAACAGATAGATTTACAGAGAATGTCTGTGACAACCATCCTATTAGACTCCCAAAAACAACTATGGATTGCTGTTCAGAATCAATTACTTTGCTACAACCTGCTCAATAAATCATGGCAGCATATTTGTATTCGCAAATCGGAGAACTGTATAGTCAACAAGATTATTGAGAATCGGAATGGGGATATCTTAATAGGAACCTCCAGACATGGAATATTCCGGAAAAGAAAAGGAGAAGCAGAATTAGAACCCTTTGCCACAGATGCCATCTTAATGAAAGACATTATAGATATGTGTGAAGATAAGTATGGTGGTATTCTTATTGTTACTAATGAAGGACTCATTTATATAAATAATGAAGAAGAAATTACTAATATTGATAAAAACCGATTCTTATCTACTTTCCAGGTAAATAGCAACTGCTTATTTCTGGACCGAAACAATAATGTCTATTTAGGAGGAATCAATATGTTCTGTTCATTCCCTTTAAAGCAAATTTTCAACAAACCAGAGCATTATCAAGTAGGTATATCTGAATTCTCCGTCAATGATACTCCCTTGGAGGTAGACTCAAGCGGAAAAACACTTAAGCAATCCATTCTTTACACTAACAGGATTGAATTGCCTTATGATCAGCATGCCATAGGAATCAGAGCATATACCAATAACTATGCCGCCTCTTTTACCTGTGGCATTAAATATAAACTGGAACCTTTTGACAAAGAATGGAAACGCACCAATAGTTTAAATGAAATAAACTATACCAATTTATCACCAGATAAATACATCTTATATATTCAAGGAGATGTAGCCTTGGCCAATGGAGAATTTCCGGAGCGCAAACTCGATATCATAATAAATCCTCCTTTTTATCAAACCCCTCTAGCCTACATATTATATGTTCTATTAACTATTCTATTACTATACGAAGCATACCAAGTAATCATCTTACGTTCATCTCTAAAAATAGAAAAGGAACAGAAGCGAAATATGGAGCAACTCAATCAAAGCAAACTACGTTTCTTCACTAACATATCTCATGAATTCAAAACACCTTTAACACTTATATCCAATCAAGTCGAACTATTATTACAGAGTAAAAATATACCTCCAAAGCTAAATACTAAATTACTGAATATTTGGAGAAACATCACCAGATTAAATCAACTCATCATAGAACTGATGGAATTCAGAAAACAAGAACAGGGTTTCACTCCTTTAAAGGTAAACTATTATAATTTAATAGACATAGTGAATAATGTGGTAGACTCTTTCAAAGAGTATGCACAAACAAGAAAAATAAACCTAACTTTACTTGCCGGACAAGATGATATTTCTTTCTATTTTGATAAGCAGTTAATTGAAAAAGCACTATTTAATTTGTTATCCAATGCTTTCAAATTTACTCCAGAAAATGGCAATATCTTCGTACGATTAAAATATGAAAGCATGAAAGTTTCATTGGAAATCTCAGATACAGGTGTAGGCATTAATGCCAAAGAGCTAGAAAATATATTCATCCGGTTTTACCAAACAGATAATACTTGTTTCACTAATAATATCGGAACTGGAATCGGCTTGGCTTACACAAAAAATATAGTAGAGGCCCATAAAGGAGTAATCACAGTTAAAAGTATTAAAGGAAAAGGTAGTTGTTTCACTATACAACTGCCTACTGATATCCAATATCCTCCCAGCAATATTCAGGAAAATTTGCCTATCATAGAAGATTACAAGCTTAATGTAGCTGGTTTCATCTCCACAGATACACAGGAAGGAGGAGCAACAGAAGAAAGAAAGGAAAATAGTGAAAAGCATTATAAGCTATTAATTATAGAAGATAACCAGGAACTCAGGCAACTACTCACAGAAGTCTTTTCTGACCTCTACAATGTCGAAACAGCAGAAAATGGTAAAAAAGGATATGAAAAAGCTCTCTCTGTTATACCCGACATCATTATCAGTGATGTTGTTATGCCGGAGATGTCCGGAACAGAGTTATGTCAGAAATTAAAAAACAATATAAAGACCTCTCACATTCCCATCATTTTATTAACATCACAAACAGCTTCTGAATACATTATTGAAGGTCTGAAAATTGGAGCAGACGACTATATATGCAAACCTTTCAGCATTAAACAATTGATTGTCAGATGTAATAACTTAATCAATCTACGCAGAACATTACAACAAAAATATGCTAAAGAAAGCAATTCCAGCAGTGAATTAATTGCCACATCTACATTAGATCAAGTTTTATTAGATAAATCTATCGAGCTAATTGAAAATAACCTAGAAAATCCTGTATTCAGTGTTGATTTCCTGGCACAAGAACTTTGTATAGGACGTACCAAATACTTCACGAAAATAAAAGCAATAACAGGTATGACACCTAACGAATTTATTATAAACATTAAACTTAAATTAGCTTACCGAAGAATTGAACAACAACCGGATATCTCTATTACAGAACTCGCCATGCAATTGGGATTCAGTTCTACCAGCTATTTCATAAAACGATTTAAAGAATTTTCCGGAATGACACCTAATCAGTATAAACAAAAGATAAATGAGAATGGCACATCATAGCAAATTATCCTTCCTCCACCTGCATCGCCACAATCTCCTGCAAAACGCTAACAGCCGTTTCTACATTCTTCACATCTTTTACCAACATACTACGACGGGTATTCTGCTCACGCAGATCGCAACGGCGGGTATATTTCATCATATAAGCAATGACTTTACCGAACGCCTGGCTCTGATAATACGGGCTATCCGGATTAGAAACAAAGAACAATGACATACGTCCTCCCTTGAGAAAAACTTTCTCTGCACCAAGACGTGCAGCAAGGCGGCGTAAAGGTACAATCCGTAGTAGTTCTTCCGTTTCTGACGGGATAGGACCAAACCGGTCTATAAGACGAGTACGGAAGTCCTCCACATCTTTATCCAACGTCAAACTATCTAATTCGCGGTAAAGCAACATACGCTCACTACTACCCGTAACATAAGTGGCAGGAAGCAACAATTCCAAATCACTCTCTACCTGACATTCATCTACAAATTGCTCTCCACTGATGACGCCCCCCTCTGCTTTCAGTTCTTCGGCATAAAGATCTGCAAATTCATCCGTCTTCAGTTCATGTACAGCTTCTGATAGTATCTTCTGATAGGTTTCATAACCCAGATCGGCAATAAAGCCACTCTGTTCCGCACCAAGCATATTGCCTGCACCACGAATATCGAGATCCTGCATGGCTATATGAATTCCACTACCCAGGTCACTGAAATTCTCAATAGCTTGCAGACGACGCCTTGCTTCAGGAGTCAGGGAAGAAAGCGGAGGAGCCAACAAATAGCAGAATGCTTTCTTATTGCTTCGTCCTACACGACCACGCATCTGATGCAAGTCGCTCAGTCCGAAATTCTGTGCCTGATTGATGATAATGGTATTGGCATTCGGAATATCAATGCCGCTCTCTATAATTGTAGTGGCTATCAGCACATCATAATCATAATTGACAAAGCCGAAAATAATCTTTTCCAATTCGGTCGGCTCCATTTGTCCATGCCCGATGGCTATACGGCAATCCGGAATATGCCGTTCAATCATCGCTTTTAATTCAGGCAAATTAGAAATGCGGTTATTTACAAGAAATACCTGTCCGTTCCGGCTCATCTCAAAGTTGATAGCATCCACTATAACTTCCTCATTAAAGGTATGCACCTCAGTCTGATAGGATAACGGTTTGGAGGAGGCGTTTGAATAACGCTCAGGTCACGTGCCCCCATTAATGAGAACTGCAATGTACGCGGAATAGGCGTGGCCGTCATGGTCAAGGTGTCTACATTGACCTTCAACTGGCGCAACTTCTCCTTAACGGATACACCGAACTTCTGTTCTTCATCAATAATCAGCAACCCCAAGTCCTTGAATTGTATGTCCTTACCTAAAATCCGATGTGTACCGATAAGTATATTCACATCACCTGCCGCCAATCCTTTTACGACCGCTTTTGCCTGAGCTGCCGTACGGGCACGACTCAGGTACTCCACCCTACAAGGCAAATCTTTCAAACGCTCTTTAAACGTCTGGAAATGTTGGTAAGCCAACACGGTGGTAGGTACCAGAACCGCTACCTGTTTATTGTCCGCCACAGCTTTAAAAGCAGCACGAACTGCCACTTCTGTTTTACCAAACCCCACGTCTCCACAAACCAGACGATCCATAGGACGGTTACTTTCCATATCCGCTTTTACATCCGCCGTTGCTTTACTTTGGTCTGGTGTATCTTCGTAAATAAAAGATGCTTCCAGTTCCCGTTGCAAGAAACTATCCACACTGAACTGAAAACCTTTTTCCTCACGACGC
Organism: uncultured Bacteroides sp.; assembly: GCA_900557355.1. Classification (GTDB taxonomy): domain Bacteria; phylum Bacteroidota; class Bacteroidia; order Bacteroidales; family Bacteroidaceae; genus Bacteroides. The sequence continues at coordinate 2,783 of USSR01000047.1, read as the reverse complement.
TGAGAATACAATTTTATGAGGTCACGGGCAATATCCTTAATTTTGGTCTTAGTACGCTCTTTAAGTTTCTCCCAAGCTCCCGTACCCAATTTATTCAAACGGGGAGCCTCACCATCTTTTCCTTTATACTTTGAAACTTTATGTAATGAATGGATAGAAACAAAAACTACATCTTCATTCTGATAAACCAGTTTCATCACTTCCTGCGTTGTATCACCGTTAGGAATACGCACCAATCCGGAAAAGCGTCCCACACCATGATCGGTATGTACCACATAATCTCCCGGTGTAAACTGATTCAACTCTTTCAGACTCAGAGCGACCTTGCCACTACGTGCTTTATCACTTTTGAGATTATATTTATGAAAACGGTCGAATAACTGATGATCCGTAAAAATGCAAAGCCGCAAGGCATTATCGGCAAAACCTTCATGCAACGTGCGCTCTACAGCTGTAAAAGCAATCTCTTCTCCCCTGTCTTCAAAAATGGCACGAATACGGTCAGTCTGCTTCATACTATCACTACAGATGTAAAGCGTATACCCTTTCTCCATATACTCTTTGAAGCTTTCGGCCACCATATCAAAGTTTTTATGGAATATAGGTTGAGCAGACGTATCGAATGTCACTGTAGCATCCGGTGTCCCGGTTGGTTTGTTACCGAACTCCATACGGCAAAAGTCCAACGAAGAATCAGCTTTCCATCCAAAGTAATACAACCACTTTCTTCCGCTTCGCGGGCAGCAATCGCTTGTGGGGTAAGTGTTTCATCGTGTACAGTCTGAATACGTTCACGCAGCCAAAGCAGATCACGCATTGCCAATACAGTATTCGCCGACAGAAAATCCAGGAAGGAAACCATACCGCTTGCATCCCCCTGTTCCAAACTACGGCTCAAATCCGGCACGATAACAATACTGTCTTTCCTTTCTTTAGAAAGTTGGATAATTGGGACTCTACTTCAAAGGTACGGATACTTTCTACTTCATCACCAAAAAAGTCTATACGATATGGAAATTCGGAAGAGAAAGAAAATACATCAATGATACTACCACGTACAGCATACTGCCCCGGTTCATAGACATAGTCCACATACTCAAAACCATAGCTACGCAAGACTTCCGTAATAAAATTCGTATCCACATTTTCCCCTGTATGCAATTTCAGAGTTTTATCTCCCAGTTCCTTCCGGGAAACCACCTTTTCTGCCAAAGCATCGGGATAAGTCACAACACAAAGTCCTTCCTCTCCTTTTTGTAAGCGGCTCAACACTTCTGTACGCAGAATTTCATTGGCCGCATCTTTCTGCCCGTATTTTATTGCCCTACGAAACGAAGAAGGAAAGAACAAAACTTTCTCAGTTCCCAGTATTTGTGTTAAATCATGGTAAAAATATCCTGCCTCTTCCAGATCGCCCAGAATAAAAACAAAAGGAAACTCTCCGCGTTGCACCAGCACGGATGAAAACAATGAAGCGGCAGAGGCACACAGCCCCCCGCAAAAAAGGGTGCGGACAGACGGATCCTTCAGCAGGCCACTTATAGCTTCCACATTGGAGTGAGTGGCATATCGTTGTTGTAGCTCGGTAATTGTCATCATAACGGGCGCGAAATTACTAAATAATCCTTAGATTTATTCGTATGTGACAGAAAACACTTAACTTTGTTCCCAATTAGAACCCCCTTTTATGAATATGCAGACATCGGACAGCATCGTTATCATTCCCACATACAACGAACGGGAAAACATCGAGAATATTATCCGCGCCGTTTTCGCCTTGGAAAAAGTATTCCATATCCTTATCATTGAAGATGGCTCGCCTGACGGCACTGCCAGCATCGTCAAAACGTTGCAGCAAGAGTTTCCCGAACGCTTATTCATGATAGAGCGGAAAGGAAAATTAGGGTTAGGTACTGCCTACATTGCCGGGTTCAAATGGTCTCTGGAACATGATTATGAATACATCTTCGAAATGGATGCTGATTTCAGCCACAATCCGGCTGACCTTCCCCGTCTATATAAAGCTTGTGCCGAAGAAGGTGCCGATGTTGCCATCGGTTCGCGGTATATCAGCGGAGTCAATGTGGTAAATTGGCCCATGGGACGTGTATTGATGTCCTATTTTGCCTCCAAGTATGTGCGTCTTATTACGGGTATCCCTGTACAAGATACAACAGCCGGGTTCAAATGCTACCGTCGTAGGGTACTGGAAACAATCGACCTCGATGGTATCCGTTTCAAAGGTTATGCTTTCCAGATTGAAATGAAATTCACTGCCTATAAATGCGGCTTCAAGATAGTAGAAGTCCCGGTTATTTTTATCAACCGTGAACTGGGCACTTCAAAAATGAACAGTAGTATCTTTGGAGAAGCTGTCTTCGGGGTTATCAAATTGAGGGTACATAGTTGGTTCCACAAGTACCCGAAAGCTGTGAAAAATGGTTAGTGATTAACGATAAATGATTTAGCAGAAGATGAAAAGAACTCTGATACATAACGCTACAATAGTTAACGAGGGACATTCTGTGCAAGGTTCCATAGTAATTGAAAACGGAAAGATTGCCGAGGTGTTGACTTATGGCAAAGAACTGTCCGCCCCTTGTGATGAAACAATAGATGCTACCGGCTGCTGTCTGCTTCCGGGTATCATTGACGACCATGTACATTTCCGTGATCCGGGACTGACCCATAAAGCGGATATCTTTACCGAAAGCCGTGCCGCCGCCGGTGGTGGTGTCACTTCCATCATGGACATGCCGAATACACAGCCATTGACTACCACT
>USSR01000046.1 GCA_900557355.1 uncultured Bacteroides sp. | reverse complement strand
GAATGCTTATCTGGATGAGGAGTCTTCTCCTTGGTGGAGTTATGTAATTGGATTTCCTGCTATGGTAATTGGTGGAGTAAAGTCTTTGTTTATTGAAGGTGAGGATGAATTCATATCTTCTGATAAAGTAAGTCAGGGTACAATTGAATTATCAAAGAAAGAGTTGGGTAAGATTGGTGTTTTAAAGAAAATGATTGTTGCCTCTGTAGATAAGAAAACATCCATGACTTCCGTTGCCGTAACCTTGCAAGAACCCAGAGTGGCTGCTGTTGTTGCAGATTCGGTTGTGAAAAAGTTGCAGGAATACATCATTGACTATCGTACTTCCAAGGCGAAAGAAGACTGTATCTACTTGGAGAAACTTTTCAAAGAACGTCAGCAGGAATATTATGCTGCCCAAAAGAAATATGCTGATTATTTGGATTCTCATGATAATATCATTTTGCAAAGTGTTCGTGCCGAACAGGAACGTTTACAGAATGATATGAGTCTTGCTTACCAGATATATAGCCAAGTTGGAAGTCAACTTCAGGTCTCTAGAGCCAAAGTTCAGGAGGAAAAGCCTGTGTTTGCTGTTATAGAGCCTGCAGTAGTGCCGCTGACTCCTTCAGGAACCGACAAAAAGATATGTGTGCTGGCATTTGTATTTCTGTCTGTTTGTATTGTTATATTCTGGCATTTATTGGGAAAAGATATCTTGAATAAGTTTAAAGAAATCCGGGCTTAAATATCCATTAGTAAAGTGTTATGGCATCAACTAACCAGATAAATAAAGTTGTAGAGTCTATTGTAGTTTTGGGAGACCTAATTATCCTGAACCTGTGTTTGTCTCTGCTCCTTTTCTTTTGGAAGAAAGCGTTTATAAATTTGCCGTTTTCTTGTACTGTTTCTTTTATGATGGCTTCTCTTACTCTCTGCTATCTGGCTTGTTTCGGATCTCGTGGGAGGGGTTGGGACAGTAGGGGGATTCGTGCAGATCAGCTCGTATTACGTGTATTGAAGAACATTATAGCCTTTTCTATCTTTTGGGCATGTATTATGACTTTTAGTGGAATTTCTATTTTTTCTCCTCTTTTCTTTGTCTCTTATTTTTTTATTCTCTTTCTTGTTTTAAGTATTTACCGCATTATTATTCGTCATTTGCTGATAGTTTATTGCACGAAAGGTAAACATAGGCGCTATGCTGTATTTATAGGTGGAGGTAATAATATGCAGATGTTATATGAGGAAATGGAGAGTTCTTTGGCATCTTCTGTTTATGAGGTAGTCGGTTATTTTGATATTAAATCGAATGACACTATTTCCTCCCAATGTCCTTATTTGGGTAGTCCTGATGGTTTCTCGGACTTTATGTCCGTACACACAGGAATTAAGCATGTTTTTTGTTCTTTGTCAATGGAGGAAGGACGCTATAACTTTTCTATCATGAATTATTGTGAGAACCATTTACTTTATTTTCATGGTGTTCCTAATGTTTGTAAGGGTTTTCCCCGTCGTATCTGGCATAGTATGGTTGGTAATATGCCAATTTTGAATTTGCGTTATGAACCTCTAGGTAAGATGGAGAACCGTATATTAAAACGGATATTCGATATTGCTTTATCTGGTATTTTTCTGGTTACTGTTTTTCCTTTTGTTTATCTCATTGTGGGAAGTATCATAAAGTTTACTTCTCCCGGTCCTATACTTTTTAAACAAATGCGTACCGGTTTGAATGGCGTCGATTTTGTGTGTTACAAATTCCGTTCAATGAAAGTAAATGATGAAGCTGACAGTAAACAGGCAACGGCTGATGATCCCCGGAAAACTCGTTTTGGAGACTTTCTTCGACGTTCTAATATTGACGAACTTCCACAGTTTATAAATGTTTTTAAAGGTGAAATGTCAATAGTCGGTCCTCGTCCTCATATGTTGTCTCATACGGAGATTTATGCTCGGTTAATTGATAAATATATGGTTAGACACTTTATTAAGCCTGGAGTGACCGGATGGGCGCAAATACACGGTTTTCGTGGTGAAACCAAAGAACTTTCACAGATGGGAGGACGTGTGAAGGCTGATATCTGGTATATGGAGCATTGGACAATATTCCTAGATTTATATATCATTTATAAGACTATAGCAAATGTGGTCATTGGAGAAAAGAATGCGTATTAAGATTGATGATCAATTTAAATTAGTCAAATATATTGAGATAATACTACTTACCCCTGTTTGCAATAGCATATAGAGAACCTATAGAAAATTGTCTATTTTCTATGGGATATTTTTAAAGATATATTTTTAGAAGTAGATATAGAAACAGGGGCTTATAATTTTTTCCTGTATATGAAAGCTGTAATTTTTGCAGGTGGCTTGGGTACTAGATTGTCCGAAGCAACCAATTTAATTCCTAAGCCGATGGTTGAAATAGGAGGAAAACCTATCCTTTGGCATATCATGAAGACTTATAGTCATTATGGTATTAATGAGTTTATTATTTGTTGCGGTTATAAGCAATATGTAATAAAAGAATATTTTGCCAATTATTTTCGGCACAATAGTGATATGACAGTTGATTTATCTAATAATTGTGTTGAAATTTTGGATAACCATTCAGAAGATTGGAGAGTGACTATGGTTGATACAGGGTTGAATACCCAAACAGGTGGTCGCTTGAAGCGGGTACAGAAATATATTGGTGCTGAACGTTTCGTTCTTACTTACGGTGATGGGGTAGCAGATATTAATATAGCAGAGAGTATTAAAGAACATGAATTATCAGAATGTGCCATTTCATTGACGGCTTATAAACCTGGAGGAAAATTTGGTGCGTTACAAATTGACTTGGAAAGTAACAAAGTGCTCTCTTTTCAAGAAAAACCAGATGGTGATCGCAATTGGATAAATGCAGGTTACTTTGTTTGCGAACCTGAAATTTTAGAATATATTCCCGAAAATGATGATACTGTTATTTTCGAGCGTAAACCTCTCGAAAATTTAGCAAAAGATGGTAAAATGCATGCTTATCGTCATACTGGTTTTTGGAAACCGATGGATACACTGCGTGATAATGTAGAATTGAATGAGATGTGGGATAAGGGGCTAGCTCCTTGGAAAGTTTGGTAAATAATGAGTATAGATATATTTAACAATTTCTATAAAGGAAAACGTGTTCTTGTAACTGGACATACTGGTTTTAAAGGTAGTTGGCTTTCTATTTGGCTTCATGAACTTGGTGCAGAGGTAGTTGGTGTAGCGAAAGATCCATATTCAGAAAAAGATAATTATGTTTTATCGGGAATAGGAAAGAAAATTAAAGCTGACTTACGTGCCGATATTTGTGACAGTCAACGAATGAAAGAAATCTTTCAGACATACCAACCTGAAATTGTTTTTCATTTAGCTGCTCAACCTTTAGTGCGTCTAAGTTATGATATTCCTGTTGAAACATACGAAACGAATGTGATGGGAACAATAAACATTTTAGAGGCTATACGAGTAACAGATAGTGTGAAGGTCGGTATTATGATAACTACGGACAAATGCTATGAGAATAAAGAGCAGATTTGGGGATATCGTGAAAATGAACCGATGGGAGGATATGATCCTTATTCCAGTAGTAAAGGGGCGGCAGAGATAGCCATTGCCTCATGGCGCAGAAGTTTCTTCAATCCTGACCAGTATGATAAACATGGCAAGAGTATTGCTAGTGTTCGAGCAGGTAATGTGATTGGTGGAGGCGATTGGGCATTAGATCGTATTATTCCAGATTGCATTAAAGCTCTTGAATCCGGTAAGAATATTGATATTCGAAATACTAAATCTGTCCGTCCATGGCAGCATGTATTGGAACCATTGAGTGGCTATATGCTTTTAACTGCAAAAATTTGGGAAGAACCAACAAAATATTGTGAGGGATGGAACTTCGGACCTCGTGCGGAAAGTATTACCTCTGTATGGGATGTGGCAAATGATGTAGTCAAGAATTATGGTAGTGGTGGGCTCAATGATATCTCCATCCCCAATGCTCCTCATGAAGCTAGATTTTTAATGCTTGATATTAGTAAAGCTAAGTTTCAACTAGGCTGGGAACCACGTATGAATATTCATCAATGTGTTGCTCTTACTGTTGACTGGTATAAAAGGTATACATTTGAGAATGTATATAGCTTGTGTGTTGATCAGATTAAGCAATATTTAATCAAATGAAAAAAGTAATTATTGTAGGTGCTAATGGCTTTTTAGGGAGGGAATTATGTAAGAAACTGGCATCCAAAGGTATTGCAGTTGTTGCTTTAGTTGCTAAAGGAGGTGATTACTCTTTTGCAAAAAGCTTGCATAATGTCAACTGTATCGAATTTGATTTATCGCGGATTGTTGATTGGGATGGAATTGAGGAGATAAAAGGTGCTGATACAATGTTCTATATGGCTTGGGCGGGTGTTAGCTCAACTTATAAAAATCAAGTCGAAATTCAAGTTTCAAATATATTGTATGGAATACAAGTGATGGAGTTTGCCCATCGTAATGGAATTTCTAGAGTAATTTTTCCAGGTTCTGCATCCGAATATGCTTGTGGTAATGAAGTTATTAATGGGCGCAGTATTCCATCGCCTTCTGATTTGTATAGTGCTTCCAAGGTAGCAACCAAGTTCTTGTGTCAAACCTATGCAAGACAAAATGGTATTTCGTTAATTTGGGCTGTAATTACAAGTATTTATGGTCCTGGTCGTAATGATGAAAATTTGATAACCTATTGTATTAAGACATTGTTAAAAGGTGAAAAACCATCTTTTACAGGGCTTGAACAGCAGTGGGATTACTTGTATATTGACGATTTAATTGATGCGCTAGTTGCTGTTGGTGAAAAAGGAATAGGAGGAAAGACATATCCTATTGGGAGTGGTGAAAATAAACAAATAGTAGAATATGTCAAGATTATACGTGATATGATTGATCCTACCTTGCCTTTAGGAATTGGAGATATACCTTATAAAAATAAAACTATTGATAATCAGATACTTGATATATCAGAATTAAATGAAGATACAGGATTTACAGCAAGGTATAGTTTTGAGTCTGGAATAAAATTGACAATAGATTACTATAAAAATGCGATTAAGTAATTTTGATTATATTATAGCTGGTGCAGGTTTGAGTGGAAGCACATTTGCACGATTGAGGGCTGAAAAAGGCTCTAAAATTCTAGTGATAGACAGGCGATCCACTGTAGCTGGTAATCTTTATGATGAAACTAATATGTATGGCATATTAGTTCAGCAGTATGGACCACATATTTTTCATACTAATAGTGAGGAAGTATATTCATTTATAACTAAATATCATAAATGGAATCCCTTTAAATTAAGGTGTTCTGTTGATATGTGTGGACAACAAACACCTTCTCCTTTCAATTTTAAAACCATAGATCAGTTTTATGCTACAGATAAAGCTGAATTAATTAAGGAAGCTTTGCTATTAAAGTATCCTAATCAAAGTACTGTAACAATCGTGGAATTATTGAACAGTGAAGAGCCTCTTATTAAGCAGTATGCACAAATGCTTTTTGATAATGATTACAGTCTTTATACAGCAAAGCAATGGGGTATTAAAGCTAGTGAAATCGATATCAATGTATTGAAACGAGTTCCAGTTCGCTTAGATTATAAAGAGATGTATTTCTCTGATAAGTACGAGTGTATGCCAGAGGGTGGTTTTACTTCCTTCATTAAGGACCTTTTGGATCACGATAATATTGAATATATAAACAATGAGGATGCACTTAAATATATATCTTTGAATGATCAAGACCATAGGATTGAATTCCATGGTTTAGAAGTGTCCACTAATTGTAAATTAGTATATACAGGTGCTATTGATGAACTTTTTAATTATGAGTTTGGAAAATTACCATATCGCTCTTTAACATTTAAATATGAGACTTTGAATGAGGAGTTATTTCAAGCAACTCCAGTAGTGGCTTATCCTCAGGTTGAAGGATATACCCGTATAACAGAATACAAGCAGCTCCCTAAACAAAATATTTTAGGGATTACAACTATTGCTTATGAATATCCTATGATGTTTGAGGAAGGTAAAGCGGATGAACCATATTATCCTGTTCCAACAGATGATACAGCTATGCTTTATTCTAAATACAAAGCAAAAGCTGGGAATTATGATAATCTAATACTATGTGGGCGGCTGGCTAATTATAAATATTATAATATGGATCAAGCAATCCTTGCAGTATTACGTTTGACATAAATATAAATCAATTGTTAAATTACTTAAGTTATTAATATACTCATATTATAAACAACAAAAACATGTTTAAACTATCTATTTGTCAACCAACTTATAATCGTGTATATTTTATTAAAGATACAACTACCAAGATAATTGAACAAATTCTTTCTGAACATAGAGAGAATGATGTTCAGCTGTGTTTTTCTGATAATGGCTCTACTGACGGAACTAAAGATATCATTGAAGAAATGAAAAGAAAATATCCTACTATTAACTTTAAAATAAATTATTTTGGTGAAAATCGTGGTTTGGATGCTAATCATGAACAAGTAATGAAAATGGCTGATGGAGAGTGGTCTATTCTTAAAGGTGATGATGATTATTTAATGGATGGAGGACTAAATAAGATATTCAATTTATTAGATCAAAATCAAGATGTGGATGTGATTGTATCAAGCCCCATTGGCATGTCTCCTGAACTAAAGCCATTACAACCTATTTATTTCCTTCGTGAAGAAGTAGAGTCTTTAAAGGTGAACTTTAAAGATGAGATGGCAATGCGTAATTATTTTTTATTATGTAACAACATACTAGGATTAGGAACGTTTATTTCGTCAGTTATATACAGAACTGAAGCCGTTAAAAATGTAGAAGCGCCTGTAGCTTTGAAAGGTTGTTTTTATATGAGCTTGTTTTTCTATTGGAACTTCTTATCTAAAGGAAAAACATTGATGTACTCAAAAGAATCGTATTTATATGCAATGATGCCCTATGCTTCTCCCTATGCTTCAGGTGTTAAACGTGATGCCATTGATTTTCGAGCAATCTATGAAGTGGGAGACCGACTTCTTCCTGAAAATCTTAAATATGATTTTTATCAAGTATGTAATCGTATGTATAAATACTATTCATATATACCACGAGATCAAAGAAAAGATTTTGATAAGTATCTAAAGCCATATTTATTAAAAATGAAACATCCAATGGCTAATGAAATTATTAGAAATACATCTTCAATGATTTACCTTAAATTATTTATTGCTTCATTATTGTCAAGTAAACAGGTTTGTAGACTTAAGAACACTTTTAAGTAATTATATATGCTCTTAAATATACAGAAGGATAATAATGATGAGTTCTACAATTTGTGTATGGCGATTTTCATAAAGACTATTTAATTAAATTTTATTTAACCTGTTTTGGAGACTATTGTTAGGTGTTTCTCTCATGTGGATAGTTATTCGCATAGACGAGTTATTACAGAAGAATAGGATTGTAAATGCTTTATTGTTGGGGCACTTTAAATAACATGATTAGCCCCATTTTACTTTAGAATGTCAAATAATTCTGCAGATAATAAGCGTATAATGAAGAATACCGTATATCTATATATACGATTGTTCTTATCAATGGCTATTGGCCTATACACTAGCAGGGTAGTGCTGGAGATACTTGGAGTAGATGACTTTGGTCTCTATTCTTTGGTAGGAGGCTTTGTTTCTATGTTGTCTATTCTGACAGGAACTTTTTCAGGTACGGCTGCTCGTTTTATTACCTATGAAATAGGTATAGGAAATCCTGAAATTTTGAAAAGAACAATATCTACAATTATAAATTTGCTTATTATTATTGCTATTGGTGTATTTATTATTGGACTTGTTGGGGGGACATACCTAATAAGTACATATCTCAATATACCGCCAGAGCGAATGAATGCGGCTTACTTTGTTTTTTATTGTTCTTTATTTGTATTCTCAATGACACTTCTTGCAGTGCCGTATCAAGCAATCATTATAGCTCATGAACATATGAATTTTTATGCCATAATGAGTATATTTGAATCTGTTGCTAAGTTGATTGTAGTTTTGTTTTTGCCTTATGTTTCGTTTGATCGTTTATATTTCTATGCCTTTCTTCTGGCTTTGATAAGTGTGATATCTCGTGTTGTTTATGGAATATATTGCAATCGTCATTTTAAAGAATCAAAATATCATTTTATTCTGGATAAACATATATCCAAACAAATGACTTCCTTTTCTGTATGGATGGGGATTGGAACAGCATCAGGTATTTTAAAAGATCAGGGCCTGAATATTATTATAAATATATTTTATAGCTTAACAGTAAATGCGGCACGTGGTATCTGTATGCAGGTGATGTCTGTTTTTAGTAGTTTTGCTTCAAATATAGGACTTGCAATATCACCACAAATAACAAAATCTTATAGTCAAGGTGATATTAAACGTAGTATCAGCTTGACTTTCGCTTCTGCTAAAGCACAGGGGTATCTTGTTCTTGTAATGATGATCCCATTTTTATTAGAGTCACATTATATACTTACAATATGGTTGAAATCGTTTCCTGTATACACTCAGGAGTTTGTATGTTGGGGAATACTGATAAGCTTTATACATGCGATTACAGGTGCTTTTGGCCCAATTTATTTGGCGATGGGACGTATTCGGAATTTACAGCTGGCAGGCAGTCTCCTTAATTTTATGTATTTGCCTGTTTGTTATCTCTGTTGTGAGAGGGGAATCAATGTTATTATTTGTATGCAACTGGGGTTCGGGCTAGAAATACTTTTATTTTTTATGAGCTATTTCTATCTTAAAAAAGTGATGAGTTTTCCTTTCTGGCATTTTTTGGGTAGAGTTGTTATGCCTATGCTTTTGGTAGGGATAATTACATTATGTGCTGTTTATTGCGTTAGGATTGTATTGAAAGATGAATCTTTTACTCGTTTGATCCTGTCCACCGTAACTTCATTTGTGATCTTCTCTATTTCGGCTTATTTTATAGGAATTGATGATTCAGAGAGAAAAATAGTAAGAGCAGCGTGGGTAAAACGGTTCGGTAAGTATAGGAATAATATAAATAATTTTACTGTATAATGGATGTTGTTGTTATATTTAATGGTTTGGGAAATCAAATGTCTCAGTATGCGTACTATTTAGCTAAGAAGAAAGTAAATCCTAACACAAAAGTAATATTTGATATCATGTCAAAGCATAATCACTATGGATATGATTTAGAACGGGCATTTGGTATAGAGGTGAATAAAACATTGTTGATAAAGGTTTTACAAATTATCTATGTATTAAGTAGAAAATTTAGACTATTCAAGAGTGTTGGTGTTCGAACAATCTATGAACCTCTCAATTATGACTACACGCCGTTATTGATGCAGAAAGGACCTTGGGGGATCAATTACTATGTGGGTGGATGGCATTCCGAAAAAAATTTCATGAATGTACCTGATGAAGTCAAAAAAGCATTTATGTTCCGTGAACAACCTAATGAGGATCGATTTAATGAATGGCTTCAGGTTATTCGTGGTGATAATAGTAGTGTTTCTGTCCATATTCGACGGGGAGATTATATGAATATAGAACCGACTGGTTATTATCAATTGAATGGTGTAGCTACATTGGATTACTACCATGAAGCAATTGATTATATTCGGCAATATGTGGATACTCCTCATTTCTATGTTTTTTCTAATGATTTGGATTGGTGCAAGGAGCAATTCGGAGTAGAGAATTTTTTTTATATTGAGTGTAATCAAGGTGTAAATTCATGGCGTGATATGTATTTGATGAGTGAATGTCATTATCATATTAATGCGAATAGTACATTCTCATGGTGGGGAGCTTGGCTATGTAAATTTGAAGATTCAATTACTGTTTGTCCTGAACGCTTTATAAGAAATGTTGTAACAAAAGATTTCTATCCTGAACGGTGGCATAAAATAAAATCTTGTTGATATGGATAATATTACATCAAGAACTATTGAGCGGTTACGTTTCCCGATGACTGTATTAGTTTTATTTATTCATGTTCTACCATTTGCAGCATCTCAAGGTGGCATAGAATATACATTCCCTTTTAATACCGATTCATGGTCTCATAGGTTTATTTATTTCTTTAATTGGATATTTCCTCGTGTGGCGGTCCCTATGTTTTGTATCATATCTGGCTATTTATTTTTTCAAGGATTGAATACTGTTGATTGTTTTAAGGAAAAGTATAAATTAAAATTAAAATCAAGAGTAAAAACGTTATTGATACCTTATTTATTATGGAATATTATATTTGAAATTTGGAGACTTTTTATGATATCGTCTGATAAGTTGGAACTTCTCCCTAAAAGTTTTTTCTTATTGTGCAAAGAGATTTTTAATTCATTTTGGGGTATGTATGCTCCTTCTGATGCACCTCTTTGGTATGTTCGTGATTTGATGGCTGTTATGGTGTTGGCTCCTATCATTTTTTTTGTGATAAATAAATGTGGTAAATATGTTGTTATAGTTTTGACTTTTATCTGGTTATTAGGTTTGTGGCCTAGATTGCCTATTGTGCCTGGTATAGATATTATACTATTTGTTACATGGGGAGCATATTTTGCCATGAAAGGGATAGAGCCCTTTAGAAAAATGGCATCACTTACAGGATATTGGCCTGTTTATATAATTTCGTTATTATGGGCTGTTTGGGAATATGATGAATTAGCATATAACTTTCCAATTAGATTAAGTATCTTATTAGGGCTATCTTTGGTCTCTGCATTATTCTTATATATTGATAAACATGAAATGAATGTTCCAAAGATACTAACTGCAAGTTCTTTTTTTACATATTGTCTTCATTGGATTTATGTTGCTCCTTTAACATCATGTGTAGTATTTATGATACAACCAGAAAGTGAAATAACAGTAGTTTTAATTTATTTTGCGTGCATCTTTTTGACGTTAATAATATCTTTATTATCATTCTTAATATTGCGTATTCTTTCTCCACGGCTACTATTATTATTTACAGGTAGCCGAGGATAAATATTCTGTTTGATTTAAAATAGTTACATCATGCTGAAAAATATTATTAAAAAGCTAATCGCTTACATATTTCGTCCAGAATATAAATTTGCTAAGAGAGGAGATAAATGTTTTATAGGCTCGAATTGTATAATCAATTCGGCATCTATGATTGAATTAGGCAATCATGTATCTATTGGTCCTAATGCTGTTTTGTATTGTATTTATAAAAAAATAATTTTTGGAAATAATGTTCTTTTAGGCCCTAATGTTACTATGGTGAATGGGGATCATAATATGAGGAAAATAGGAGTTCCAATAATTGATAATAATGAAAAAGAGGCAAGTGATGATGCTGATATCATAATAGAAGATGATGTGTGGATTGGTGCAAATGTTACGATTCTAAAGGGTGTTACAGTAGGTCGTGGAGCCGTGATAGCTGCCGGTGCAGTTGTAACTAGATCAATACCACCTTATTGTGTTTCAGGAGGAATTCCAGCACATGTGTTGAATATAAGATTCACTATAGAACAAGTAAAGCAGCATGAGGGAATTCTTTATAGTGAAAAAGATCGCATGAAGGACGGACAACTACAGCACCTTGCTTCGTTTGCAACAAAGTAATTATGAATATATAAAGAATAAACAGTAGTATATTATGTCAAAACCAAGATTGATCGCATTTTATCTTCCACAATATTACCCTACGAAAGAAAATGATGAATGGTGGGGAAAAGGATTTACGGAGTGGACAAATGTAGGTAGGGCGAAGCCTCTATTTAAAGGGCATTATCAGCCTCGTGTTCCTGCAGATTTGGGATATTATGATTTAAGAGTTCCAGAAGTTCGAATTCAACAAGCGGAAATGGCAAAGAATGCTGGCATTGAAGGGTTTTGCTACTGGCATTATTGGTTTGCCGGTAAACGAATGCTAGATAGAGTTTTTGGAGAAGTAGTAGAAACAGGTAAGCCTGATTTTCCTTTTTGCTTATGCTGGGCTAATCATTCATGGTATGCAAAGACATGGGACCCTAATAAGCCTTCTAAATTATTGATAGAACAAACTTATCCAGGTATTGAAGATTATGAAGAACACTTCTACGCCATGTTGCCTGCATTTAAAGATAGGCGTTATATTAGAATAAATGAAAAAATACTATTTGCCGTCTATGATCCATTGAATATCCCAGAACCGCAATTATTTATTGAGACATGGAATCGGTTGGCTAGAGAAAATGGATTGGAAGGTTTCTATTTTATGGGATTTACTATTAAGGATAGCTTGAAGCAAGAAATCCTTAAGGTAGGCTTTGATAGTGTATTGGTGGATTTTGTATTTGGAGCTAGTGAAAAAAGTGGAACTCTTCCGAATATATATATAAAAAAAATATTAAGGAAATTATTAAGGAAACCAATAACGATTGAGTATAGTCAATATTCTCAATATTTATTAAATAATTACATAGTTAATGAGAATGTTTATCCTTCTATATGCCCTAACTATGATCATTCACCGCGAAGCAAATTTCGTGGAACTATAATCGTTAATAGTACTCCCCAAAAATGGAAGAAACTTTGTCATGAGATGTTTTCAAAAGTATCTGTGCGTTCTGCAGAGGACAATCTGGTTTTCATAAAAGCTTGGAATGAATGGGGGGAAGGAAATTATTTGGAACCAGATTTAAAATATGGGACTCAATTTTTAGATGTGATTAGAGACGTTTTAGAAAAGGTTAAATAGAATCATAAAATTTGTATGTAAGAAAAAGATTGTATAATGCTCTATTCCTGTACACTATTGGGATTGTTAATTCTATGAAAAAGATAATATCAATTATAATTGCTACATATAATGCAGAAAAGACTCTTAAGCGCTGCTTGAATAGCATTGTTTCTCAAAAAAAAGACCAGTTGGAATTATTAATTATCGATGGATGCTCTACAGATCGGACAATGGATATTGTCAGAGAGTTTGCAGAGAGTATTGATGTTATTGTTTCGGAAGTAGATAAAGGGATTTATGATGCGTGGAATAAGGGCATCCGTTTGGCTACGGGGGAATGGATTATGTTTTTGGGTGCTGATGACTATTTATTGGAAGGTGCTATGAATGTATATTGGAATTATCTAAAAAAGCAGACTTTGGATGGTATCGATATAATAACGGCGCAAAGTAAATTAATTGATGCTAAAGGGAAATATAAGAGAGTATTCGGGAATCCATATAATATAAAAGAATTTCGATGTTGTATGAAAATTTCTCATGGTTCGACATTACATAATAGAAAGTTATTTGATGAATTGGGGAATTTTGATATCTCATTTAAAATTTGTGCAGATTACGAATTTTTGCTTCGTAAGAAATTGAATGCTAGGTATATTGAAACACCTACTATAGCCATGCAAGTGGGAGGAGTTAGTAATACAATCAGAGGGCTTTGGGAGAGTTTTAAAGTTAAGCGTTATTGTAAGTCAATTCCTCTTTTGTTGAATGTATATTATTTGACAAAAGGTGTCATTGGATATTACATGCGGAAAATTAAGATAATTAATTAAGATATATTAGTGATGAGAAATAAAATAATAGGATACGTTTCTGCTGAAGACCCTTTCCGAGACAAAAAGGCATGGAGTGGTACGAAATATAAAATAAGGGAAGCTCTCCAAAATGCTGGTTATGAAGTGGTATGGATTTCTTGTAAACCAAGTAAAATATGTTTTATATTTTTGAAAATATTACTTAAAATGCTTTTTGGGAAAAAAGCCATAGTAGAACATAATCGGTATTATTTTAAGCTTTGCGCCAAACATATAAATATGAATAAAGTACGATTGTGCGACTATATTTTCTTTCCTGGTGGGGCGCAAATTAGTGCTTTTGTTAATTTTGAGAAACCGATAATTTATTATACAGATGCAACCTTTCATATTATGATAGATTATTATTGGCATGGTTTGTCCTCATGGTTGATTACTCAAGGGGAACACTATGAAAAAGAAGCGATTAAGAATGCGTTTATTAATATTCGTTCTTCTCAATGGGCAGCAGCTTCTGTTATCAACGATTACGATGGGTGTCTCCAGAGAAATTATGTTCTTGAGTTTGGAGCAAACTTTGATGACAAGGATCTTTTGCATGCTACTCCTTATAAAAGTGGAGCTTTGAATATCTTATTTTCAGGTGTAGACTGGATTCGTAAAGGAGGGGAAGTTGCTGTTAAAACGGTGCAACTTTTAAATAAGCGTGGGATTAACTCTTGTCTGTTCATTGTAGGGCTTTCCGAAATACCTCTAAAATATGCGAATCTTCCATTTGTTCGAATAATGGGATTTCTGGATAAGAATAATCCGGAGCATTACCGAAAGTATGTAGATATAGTGAAGAACTCTCATTTACTTTTATTACCAACTAATGCGGAATGTTCTGCTATTGTTTTTAGTGAGTCCTCTGCATTCGGTTTGCCTATTTTTACTTATGATACGGGAGGGACAGGGAATTATGTAATAGATGGTGTAAATGGTTATAAACTTCCTCTAGCAGCACGCGAACAGGAGTTTGCGGATGCTATTGAAAAGAGCTTGGAATCAAATGAATTTCTTCAATTACATAAGGGAGGAATAACGCTTTTTAATGAAAGACTAAATTGGAGCACTTGGTCAAAGAGATTCAGGAAAATAATGGAAGAAAACAATCTTTAATCCAGAATTATTTACGAATGCATTTAGCCTTGTGTTTAATATGAAAATGCGTCTTTCTATCACATTGAAATTATCGCTTGTTTGGTTTGTGTTGGCAGGAATGGTTCTAGGTCGATATACTGAACCCGCATTTCTAATAATAGCAACTTTATTTATAATGCTCCAACTTAATAAAGTATATGTAAGTACTTCTTGTTTGTTTGTAGGCACTCTTTTTTTCTTTCATTCATTGTCAATGGTTGTGTATAATGGCTATGATACTGGAAAACTATTTCAGCAGATTGTGCTATTGTTTACTTGTGTGTTTTGTTATTATCAGATTTTTCGGTATTGTCAGATACCTGTTTCTGAATGGTTCCGTAGATATGTGAGTTTAGTTTATATTTTGTCCATTATAGGCATTGTTCAATTTGTCATTATGTCAGCGACTCAAATAGATATCTTTCCTTATACATTAGATGGCACGATGACACAGAATACGGGTAGGTTGCATGCAATGTTAATGGAACCAGGATCTTTCACTGCTTTTTCTATACCAGCCGCTGCATATGTTTTTTTGGCTCCGGGATTTATGAAATATAATCGAATGAAGTCTCTAGTCATTGGGATCGCTTTAATACTGACATTGACCACCAGTATGATTGTTGCAGTTGTGATTATCCTATTTCTTAAGTTCTACTACTATTTTAAATATTTAAGAATTGGTCTTGTGGTATGTTTCATTGTGGGTGTGTGTTGGTGTATTAATAATAGGGATATTTTATCATCTTCTGAATATTTCGTGAATCCACAATTAAGAGCTATTCAAGAGAAGATAACACAAACCTTATCTATGGTTGAATATGCGGAGCCTGAAGATTTTGAGCACTTAAATACGAGTTCGTATGTGATATTGACTAATTATTGGATTGCTTTCAATGCTCCCTGTCGCATTTTGGGTACAGGGTTGGGTACACACGCCCAGAATTATGAGCGTATGTATAAATCAGACTTTGGTGGATATGGATTGAATAAAGATGATGCTTATTCGATGTTTGCCCGGCTGTATTCTGAATTTGGAGTGTTAGGACTTTGTCTTTATGCTTTTTTTCTAATAAGGTATTATAATAAGGATAATATTATAAGCCTCTGTCTTATTGTATTTTTTATTTCTTATTTGATAAAAGGCGGTCATTATATGCTCTATGGGACAGCTTTCTTTCATATTGTTTATTATTTTATTTCTCCTTACAAAATAAACTGTTTCAAAAAAATATAGATGCTTAAAAATATAGTAATTGTTAATGATTGTGCACATATAGAGGGAGGGGCTGCAAGTGTTGCCATAAATTCTGCTATTGGGTTAGCGAAACATTATTCTGTATATCTATTTTCTGCCGTTCAGCCTATTGATAGGAGGTTGGAGGAGGTCGGCGTGCGCGTTATATGTATTGGGAAAAAGGACATATTGCATGATGAGAATCGGATTCGTGCAATATCTAAGGGATTGTGGGATAACGAAACAAAGCGAGTGTTTGAACGCCTTTTAGCTACGTTGAGTCCCGTAGAGTCTATTATACATTTTCATACGTGGACAAAAGCGTTAACCGCTTCGCTCTACGCTGTTACAGCCAAAATGGATTTTAAGACGGTGATAACACTTCATGATTTTTTTTGCTTTTGTCCCAATGGAGGGTTTTATGATTATCAACGTAATGAGATTTGCTTTAGGAAACCGATGAGTTATTCATGTTTGACTTGTAACTGCGATGTCCGAAGCTATCCGCAGAAAATATGGCGAAGTATAAGAATGGCGATTCAGAATCATGTAATGGCAAAAAATAAGAAAATATATTTCATATCAATCTCGGCGTTGACTCGAAAGATTTGTATGCAGCTGATGAATGATAGTCGTAAAATATATACGATTGCAGATCCTGTAGAAATAAATGAGAATCAATTACCTAATAAATTATTAAATAACGATGTTTATTTGTTTATGGGCAGATTATCTCCTGAGAAAGGAATTGGGCTGTTTTGTCAAGCTGTAACGGATTTGAATCGGAAAGGAATAGTATTGGGTGAGGGATATTTGAGAAGCGAATTAATGGAAAAATATCCTAATATACAATTTGTTGGGTGGGTTGCAGGTAAAGATAAACAAGCCTACTTTAAAAAAGCAAAAGCTTTGGTCTTCACTTCGTTATGTTATGAAACGTTTGGTTTATCTGTGGCGGAAGCTAGGTCTTATGGAATTCCTTGTATAGTTCCAGATTCTTGTGCTGCAAGTGAACAGGTTATTGATGGAGAAACAGGTTATTTATTCAAAACAGGAAATTTGGATTCTTTAAAAGAGGTGCTTGTCAAATATGAGAATGCTGATATCCAAGTAATGCAAAATAATATTGTAAATAATTTTATTGCAGACGATTGGAGCTTGATATCTCATATAAAGAATCTAGTACAAGTATATAATGAAATAATTACAGAATCGTGAATAAGTTAAAGTCTACTCATTTCTGCTAGGTATATATCATTAAAGGTATAGTGATCGTTTCGGTATTTTTCGTTGTAGGTGTTTTTTCTTAAAAGCAGAAAAACGATTTTCCCCTGTCAGATTTATCAAAGGGAAGATGAATCGCTTTTATCAATTGTTGTTGTACTTTCATATTCTAGTAGTATTGTTACAAAATGTGTGGCTGAATATTGTTTTTTATGATGCAGTGGCTGATTATGGTAGAAAATATATGGAGTATGGGATAGAAAATGGAACAGTAGGTAAGGCATGGGCGTGGTAAGGAGTCATTTTATATTATAGCTTTACACTTTGTTGGCTTTAAACTCTGTACATTGATGCTAAGTGTATTTGATATAAAATTATAGTTGTTGAGCCTCATGGCACCAGCTGGTAGAAATATTTTACAAACATTGCTATGTTTATGCTTTGGTATAATTATTCTCTTTAATATTTATTGAGATGGTTAGGAGAGGATAGAAAGCTCTGGGGAGAGCTGTCTATTTATTTAAATAATGTCGAGCTAATAACAATTTCTTATATTATTTTTAATGATAACAGTTTCTATTGTAACTTATAAAACAGACTTGGTAGAACTTGCTAAGTGCTTAACTTCTTTGCTTTCTCCCTTGATATCTAAAGTGTATATAATTGATAATTCAAGCCAGCAGTATATTGCCGATTTTTGTAAAGAATATGCTAATGTAGAATATATCGGCAGTAGAAATGTGGGGTATGGTGCAGGACACAATCAAGCTTTGCGTAAGGTTTTGAAGTCAAAGAGTAAATATCATTTGATACTAAACTCAGATGTCTATTTTGACCCGAGTGTGTTGGAGCAGTTGGCTGATTATATGGATTTAAATGAAGATGTAGCTCAAGTACAACCTAATATTATATATCCCGATGGAAGAATGCAATATACCTGTAGATTATTGCCAACACCAGTTGATCTTATTTTCCGTCGATTTCTACCAAAGAAAATGATAGAAAAAAGAAATAATCGATATATACTTAAGTTTAATGATCATACACAGGCTATGAATATCCCTCATCATCAAGGAAGTTTTATGTTTTTCCGTATTGAATGTTTCAATAAGACTGGTTTGTTTGATGAACGATTCTTTATGTATCTTGAAGATATTGATCTTACTCGAAGAATACATAAGTATTATCGAACAATGTTTTGGCCAGGGGTTACTATTGTTCATGCTCATCGTGCTGCTTCATATAAAAGTAAAAAGATGCTTATAATTCATATTCGGAATGCGATTAAATATTTCAATAAATGGGGATGGGTATTTGATAGCGAACGAAAAAAATGGAACAAGCGGTTATTAAAAGAATTGTTATGAGTGATTAGGTGATATAATTGATGTGTATAAAAATAAGAAATGGTATAAAATAAAATGTTGAGATGTAATAAACACGTGAGTGTTTC
>USSR01000045.1 GCA_900557355.1 uncultured Bacteroides sp. | reverse complement strand
GGCAGTAAGGTGCCTCGTTGCAGCAGGCCGATAAGTTGTTTTACCTCTTCTTCTTGTTCTTGAGGTGAATGAACCTGTTGTAGCATTTTTGCTATATTCAAGGCTTTGAGATAATCACAGTAGAAATTATCTCCATACACAATTTTCCATTTGTCGTTTAAGAAAACAAGCTCCACTCCCTCTAAATCTGTTAGAATGTTCCGCAGGTGGTTGATCGTGACGTTACGTATATTCTTGGCAGAGGTCGTAGTCTTCTCCGGCCAGAGTTGGGCAGACAGCTTATTAGTACTGATCCCCTCCTGGCCGTCGTGTGAATGAAGCAGTACGAGGACAAACATTTGTTTTATTTTCGGACCGAAACGATAAGCAATTTCATTGCCTTTGGTATCGAACACCTGAAAATCTCCAAACAGATAGACAGCATTAACCTTTATCGGAGTACTGGCCGGTGCATCAGTACTCTTCTCATCGACAGATACACCATCTTCTGGAACGCTCGGTGCTGTTGCCTCTTGTTTACTACCTTTTTTTCTATGCCGATAATAAGCAAAACAAAGAATCAGCAAAAGTACGACTCCTCCGATTATATAATAAAGGTAAGCTCTGCCTGCTTCGTTGTCATCGTCCGTATTCCATTTTTTAAGCTCCTGATAAGTAATAGGAGGAGCGTTCAACTTATAGACACTAATCTTCGCTTTTGGATTATTATCTTCGCTATACCGGATGATGGCATATAATTCATTGTCTTTCGGATTATTAAACAGGTATGCCGTTGACAGAATACAGTTCGTTTGAAAAACGATCTCGTTGGAGACAATGGCATGTTCCCCTGTCTTCACGTCAAACCGGTGCAAAGAGGCATTCGTTGTTTTCCGGTCTATGCACAAAAGATAGATACACCCCTTTTTACTGTCGAACACAAGTCCGCGGGTCGGAATAAAGTAATTGTCGGGAAACGCTCTGCTCCACAACTTTTTGACGATATGCTTGGAAGTATCAAACAGGTACAGGTCACAGAAGAAATCCTTGCCAAGCTCCTGTTTGCCCGTCTCGTTGCCCACTCCTCCGAATACAAAAAAGCTTCCCTCCACAGGACCTTTACCTGCTACGGTGTGCATACGGGGATAAATGACATCGCCCGTAAATTGTATCTCTTTCCATGCTCCATGGTCGAAGTCATACTGATAAGTCAGGTTTGAATACTGATAGTTGCCATACCCGCCGAAAATATAGAGCGATTGACTTGCCTGATCGAAAAAGTAAGCATGATGGTGCAACGGATTGGAGAATTGAGGAGAAACGATACGGGTGGGCAGATCCTTATCCGAAATAGTGGAGAAGAAAGGACCGGTTTGTCCGCCAATATCCGCTAAGTTATAGAAATAAGTCTCCTGCTTATCCGGGTTATAAATAGCCTCGCCCGAATATCCCGTTTGCGTGCCCACCGTTTCTTTGAGGTATTCGGTCAGTTTCAGCGTGTTGATGTCGAACTTACTTATATTATTATCACCTACAACTAATATCTGCCGGCCCGGTTCGTCAAACGCTATTCCGGCAGCCGCCGAACTGGTGAACGTACCTATTTCCTGCCAGAAGAACTGTTTGTTAATCTGCCACGTGGGATTGACCACTGTTCCGTGCAACTTGTTACCTGCCTCATGCACCAGCTTTCCATCCGACTCCGTGAGTGGGAACAAGAAAGAATGAGAAGCCTCATCCTGCACCATAATATTTTTAATCACCATGACAGGCACTTCCGGAATCGCCTTGATATTGGCACCGAAGATAATATTCGCTTTAGACGGATTCGGAATAGTAATACCATCGAGCGAATATTTCTGCCCGTCGATAGTCACTTCCGCTTTCTGGTGCTGAAAGTCCAGCCGGGTTTCTACATGCAGCCATTTGCGTGCACCGATAGCTTGAGGCGAGACGGGGATTTCGAGAAATTGCTTTTTATCCGTAAGACTGTTGATGACGAACGATGAACTGCTTTTATCGCGACCGATATAAGCAAAACTATATGGTGCGGCCTTATCCTCATACACCCATATCTGTCCGAAACTCTCATGGCTATGGATGGATAAATCGAAAGAGATCGTTACAGAATTGGTGAATGAAATATCGTTCCCACTGAATAAGTCTAAATAAGTCTGGGGAGTCTCTCTTGAAAAGAGCAGTCCTGCCCCTTTTAGCGGTTGAAAAGAAAGAGCAAATATGGCAATGAATATAAAAAACTGGTATGTTCTCTGCATAATCAAACGACGTTTTAGAAATGCGTTTCAATGCAAAGTTAGAAATTTCCCTCATGTATTCCTAATAATTCAGTTTAATTCTCTTGGGTGATTGCCACGCCATCTACCTTTTTATGAGTGATTAATGAAATAAAAAGCGCACTAATCCGAAAATTAACCCCCTTTTTTTGCTTTGAACCTATTTTTGTGTCATCGAATTGATGAACCTATATAATACTAATTAGAACATGATGCATATTTCTTCTGACATTGCTTTCCGCCATTCCCTTTGCCGTCCGTTCATGCTGCTTTTGGCATGTGTCCTGTCGTTGGCTGTATGGCCTCCGCTCCGGGCGCAGGAAAAACCGGTAGGGAAACACATTGGCTACAACCGCTATGGCAATCGCCTCTATCAGGTAGGAGGCCAGATAGATGTCTATCCTCGGAAACAATTGACCAAACTGTATTCCGGTCAATTTCCCGCAGATGCCTTTGTGCCTTGGAGCAAGACAATTTACGACCATAAGTTCGAGATTGACGAGCAAAAGGTACGGACTAAACATTTCGTCTACCGTTCACACGAGGGATACGATCTGGAAATGTATATCGACCTCCCTGCTTCAGGTTCCGACTTCCCGGTACTTTTTCATATCTTCGGTGGCGGATGGACTTCCGGCACGCCCGAACGGGTGGAAGTCATTTCTAAATATCTGGCTTCTCTTGGGATAGCAGGAGTGCGGGTGGGACATTCGTTGTCCACTCATCCGGGTGCCACCATCGCACGCGCTTTTGATGATATCAACTACGCCCGGCAATATGTCTTTCGGCGTGCCGCCGAGTGTCGGATAGATACTACCCGCTACGGATATGTGGGAGGCAGTTCGGGCGCGCACCTGTCGGCCGTATCCGCATTGCGCGATCCTGGGACTAAAGTGTTAGTCGGTTTTGCCGGCGTATACGATTACAATATGTTTGGTGGTGACGATAAACCCTATTTCGCACCCAACACCGCCGAGTTCAAACGTGAAATATCACCCGCGTCCATGATTCCGGTTTCAAGCCCGGCTGTTTTTCTCGGACATGGGTTAGGCGATTTTCTTGTGGGATATGTGCAAAGTACTAACTTTGCTTCCTGGCTTGCTAAACAGGGCCTTGAAGTCGAACTTCACCTTTATCCTTATTATTCCCATGCATTCAATCATCCCGGAATTACAGATATGTTTCCTCCTGTTTCCTAAACTGATGGATGAAGTGGAACATTTCCTGCAAATTCATCTATGAACGGAACTTCGATACCGTTCGTTGGCAGATGAACACTTTTGCACGAAAAAAGCCCTTTTCGGGTAGGATTAATAAAATAAAAGTGGGAGGTAACCTATAAATTAACCCATATATTATAGGCTCCCGGATATCTTTGTCTATATAAATTAATGCCACGATGAAAAAGAAAAATCTAATTAAAACACTCTTCTTAATAGGAATGCTGCTGGGAGGAACCATCTCACCGGTAGTGGCTTCCTCTTCACCGGATAACTGGTGGCCTGTTCAGAAAAGGCCCGGTTACATCTTGAAATGTACACTGTCCCGACCCGGTGATATCCGTGAGATGAATGTTGCCCAATCCTTATGCGGACTTGCTGCCCAAGCTGTAAACGAGGGTATCGGCAACGAGGGACTTTGGGTTGAGAATCGTACACCGGATTATCAGTTGTATTATAAAGCCTGGCTGAAACGCCTCAAAGTAAAGGAACGGGGTGGGAAGTCGTGAAACGCTTTCAAAAGCAAGGCTATATAAAAGGTTACATCCTATATGATTATAATCGGAAAGACAACTCCATCAGTCTGGCAACCGCACAGGCCGGCATCCTGAAAGGAATTCTGGTAGATATAACGCTGGAAGAACAGGCAAAAGCGTCCGGCTTGCAGAAATTGTATGACGCCAGCAAGGAGAGTCTGACCCGGTCCTGGTTTGACGAACACAAATCCCGGATGAACAATAACTTCATTGTCCTGACCAATCCGTCGATAGCCAACAATCGTGATTATGCCATTGCCCATAAGGGAATGGTTTATTATGGCGTGGACGAATTGCTGGATACTATACTGGAGTGGGTACGCCCCTTGTCACCGGTGATAGGCTGGAATAGCGGGCCGGAATTTCAGCACATCGCCCCCTGTTCCTACTGGGGATTAATTAATACAGCTTCCGACTGGTGCATGAATCTGCCCATGATCTCCATCACCGGCAATGAAAAAATAAAAAAGATTAAAACTGTTAATCCGGCCCGGATAAATTGGGAATCTGATGCAATTTATCATTCCTTTGTGATGAGCGACGGAGATAATATGCAGTGGACATTGGGTAGTTTTATCAATAATCCTGACTTTTGGAGCAACGAACATAATGGCAAGATTCCCATGTCATTCACCACGTGTATGGTCAACCTGTCAATGGCTGCTCCCGATGTGCTTAATGTACTGATGAACAGTCAGCCACGAAACGTATCGCTTGCCGAATATGGTGGCGGATACTATTACCCCGACCTTTTTGCTTCAAAGCGCGCCGACAGAGAGGGACTGTTGCGGAGTTTTGCCCGTATCGTGAATGTACACATGCAAAAGATGGGTATCAAAGCATTTGGTTTCATTTGCCATAAGATAGATTCGAAAGAAGCCCTGGATGCATATCGTGTCTTTGCCGAAGAATTGGAGGGAATAGCCGGAATGCTTGCCGTGCAGTATTCTCCCTATAATGGCGGATACGGTAAAGTGTTTTGGGTGAAAGACCGGAAAGGGAACGATATTCCGGTGATTTCCGCACGCGGACAGATATGGGCTAACCAGGAAAAAGAAAAGTCCGGTACTCCCTCGCAGATTGCAGCAGTAATTAATGAAGATGCGACGAATAAAATTCCCGAGGGCGAGATAGCGTGGACCATTGTTCATGCCTGGTCGCGCTTTGAGAAAGAGTCGAAAGACAGTATTGTCAGTGCGCCGCAGAACAGCCGTTCGCCGAGAGGAGTGACTCCCGTGTACTGGTGTAAGCAGTTGCTGGACAAAAAGGTACAGGTAGTGCCGGTAGATGAGTTGCTTTGGCGGTTAAGAATCAAACACGTCAATAGAGATTCTGCCATAAATTCTAATTGAAAAACATTAAAGTATACACATATATGGAAATTAACAGACGAGATTTCATTACTAAAGTGTCTGCTATTGCAGCATTGAGTGTCCTGCCTTCGTCATTTGTAGCCGCTATGGGCAATGAGAAGGTAGAGAAGGCCAAGCCAAAGTATCCAACATTGAAATGTGATGTGGTGGTAGTCGGAGCCGGTCCCGGTGGAGTACCTGCCGCCATTGCGGCAGCCCGTCAGGGAGCTAAAGTAATATTGCTGGAAGAGGATAATATGCCTGGAGGAGCCCCGGTCGATATGTATGTTCCCTTTATATGCGGTGGTCCCAGGGTGGGAGTGTTTCAGGAGATGATTCAGGTATTGAATGCAAAACACACCATTGGCGGGCGTACTTGTGAGACGTTCGGAAAAACAGGCAGTGACGGAAAGAATCACTGGTGGATGCCCGGTTCTTATGCAGAAGTGATTTATCAGCTTCTCGAAAAAGAAGAAAACATCACGCTGATGTGCGCAGCACCCGTTGTAGGAGTAAAGCTCAAGACCTCCGGCAACAGAAACCAGGTGACCGGAGTGCGCATCATGCGTAATGGCGATTATCAGGATATTGATGCGGCAGTTACCATAGATGCCACCGGCAACGGACTGATTGCCGATATGGCAGGATGCGAATATATGTTTGGCAGCGAAGCCAAGAGCGATTACAACGAGCCCGTAGGCATCGAAGTGGCCGATGGTAAGGTGCAGCCTTGTACCTGGATGCTGATTAGTGAAAGAATCAAGCGCAATGCCATACTACCTATTGATAAACTGAAAGGCAGCAGTGCTGTGGAAGATAACCTGAATCGTTGGGTGAAAGCCGACGATAAGGAGGATATGATCCGGAGAGACGCCGGCATCTATCTGCACTGGGGACGGACTGTATATTGCAAGGATACCTGTGATCCTCTGTTGCTGGCACAAGCCCAGCAGGAAGCATTGGAACGCCTGCAGGAAAACCTCGAAATCTGGCACGAAGCCGGATACGCAGTACATCTGGCTCCAAAGCTGGGCGTGCGCGAAGTGCGCCGCATCAAAGGCGAGTACGTGCTTACAGCCAACGATCTCATTGCCGGAACGATGCATGATGACGTGATAGCCCACGCACACTATTCGTTCGATGTATGGGGAATGAAAATTCCCGAAGAGATGAAACATATCGGCCCTTATGGCATCCCCTATCGCAGTATTCTGCCAACCAAGACCGAGGGGTTGCTCACTGCCGGACGTATCATCAGTGCGACACGCATTGCTCACAGTTCTCTTAGAGTGCAGCCTATCTGTTCCAACATCGGAATGGCAGCAGGTACGGCAGCAGCTATGTCCGCCTTGAATCAAACCGGACTTCGTTCCATAGATATCAAACAACTACAAGACCGACTTGCCTCAATGGGGCTTTTCGATGGTTTAAAAAAGAAATAAGCGTACGACTATGACAATGAATAGAAGACAGTTTTTGAAGAACATGGGAATAGGCGCTGCTGGTGCAGCTTTGCCCGGAGTCTCCATGTTTGCCGCGAATGAAGCGATGAATCCCCAAGATAAATCCCTGTTTAAATTGCCCGAATTGCATTGCGATGTAATCGTAGTGGGTGCCGGACCGGCAGGGGTATCCGCAGGTATACCTGCTGCCGTTGCCGCTGCCAGAGAGGGAGCCAAGGTGATTTTACTGGAAGAAGATATGATGCCCGGAGGAGCTCCGGTGGATATGTATGTCACATATATGTGCGGTGCACCCCGTGTCGGTGTATTTATCGATATGGTGCGCGAACTGAACCAGAAACATTCACTAAGCATTACCCCCAGCAGCACGTTCGGACAATGGGCATGGGATAATAAGCAGCATTGGTGGTTGCCGTCGTCATTTGCGCAAGTCGTTTACGGCATTATGAAAGCGGAAAAGAACATCACGTTGATGTGTGGTTCGCCGGTTGTGGATGCAGTGGTTGAGACAAAAGGCAACAGAAACAGAGTGACCGGCGTCTGCGTGATGCGTCAAGGGATGTTGCAGAAAGTCTCCGCACCGGTTACCATCGACGCCACCGGTACCGGACTTCTGGCAGCCAAAGCCGGTTGTGAATACTTCTACGGCAGTGACGCCCGCAAGGACTTCAACGAAAGTATCGGACTTGAAAAGAGCGACGGTAGAGTGCAGCCATGTACCATGATGTACATCAGCCAACGCACCCGCAGTGACGCGGAATTTCCCCGCCACATATTCAAGACCGGTGTACTCGACCACGACCAGGAAAAGTGGGTAACCCAGCAGACGGAAGAGGAATTCCGGAAGATAGACTCCGGCATATACCTCCACTGGGGAGCAACGGTAGAGTGTACTGACACTACCGACCCGGTATTGGTAGCCGACGCGCATCGTCGTGCCATGAAAAAGCTGGAACCGCAATTCGAAGCCCTCAACCGGGCCGGATACGTCACCCATGTAGCCCCGAAAATAGGAATCAGAGAATGCCGTCGTATCAAGGGAGAATATGTGTTGACAGTAGATGATGTACTGAAAGGAGTGATGCACGATGATAAGATTGCTGATGCCTGGTACTCGTTAGACCCGTGGGGAATGAATGTAGACCCAAAAATAAAGAACAGCGTAGGACCTTACGGCATCCCATACCGCAGCTTGATTCCCGTCAATACCGAAGGATTGCTGACAGCCGGGCGTATCATTAGCGGAACCCGTCTGGCAATGAGTTCTTACCGGGTGCAACCGATATGTGCAACCATTGGAGAAGCAGCCGGTACGGCAGCAGCGATGGCAGCTTTACAGAAGACGAGTGTGCGCAATCTCGATGTACGCCGCTTGCAGAACCGCTTGGACGAGAAAGGTCTGTTCGAATGGTATCGTCATGTGAATATGAATGTGAATAATAAACCATGGAAAAAATAAGAATAAGTATGAACCGTATATTTCTTTTGATATTAGTATCAATTTTCACAGTCTCCACAGCCAGTGCTCAAACCACTTTCCTGAAGAAACTCAAGAAAGGTGAAAAACAGACTGTTGTGTTCTACGGTGCCAGTGCAGCCATCAATACCTCCAACCGGGTTTGGGTGGACCAGCTTCGTACCAGACTCGAACGCAGATTCCCCGAAAAGATAACGTTCTACAACTGCTCGAAGTCGGGAATCGGCTCTTTCTGGGCAACGGAAAACTTCAAGGACTCCGTATTGAGCCGCAAACCCGATTTGCTGATATTCGGCTTTTCGGAGAATGATGCCGTGACCCGTTTCAATAATGCTCCCTGGTATTCGGGAAAGTGTGCGGAATACATGGTTGACAATCTGCGGGCGCAGAATCCCGATGCCACCATCGTATTGTATATTCTTTCCGAACGTCCGTTGGGACAATCGGCGGAGACCCGTCCCGAACTGGCAGCATTCAATGCTTCATGCCGCGAAGCAGCCAAAAAGAAAGGTATCATTCTGGTCGATTACTCGGTAGAGTTTAATAAAATTTACGATGCCGGAGGAGAAGAAGCATTAAAGCCATATCAGCGCGACGGTATTCTGCCTACCCGCAAAGCGGCACAGGAAATCCTTGTACCGATGTTGTGGGATGCGATATTGGGACGTGACAGTGCAAAGAAGTGATTCATCAGTTGAAAACACATATAGACGAACAGGTTAAAGAATATATCGGCATTGATAAAATACTATGAAAATGAAAAGTTTTATTTATATCATGGGAGTTGCCCTATTGCTAGTTTTCTGCTCTTGCGAAAAACAGGGAGAGCAGGAGCAGGGAACACAGAGAACAGAACAAGGGCAGGGAGAGAAGCCGGAACCGGAATCACCCGAAGAACCTCCTTTGGTTGAAAACTGGGATTTGATTGAAATCACGCGTGCCGAAGTGGGGAACAGCAATTATGAAGAATTGCTCTATCTGGCTTCGCTTGCCGGACTTGTGAATCGCAGCAGTCCCGAAATCTTTCTTCACTCCGGTCAGGCATACGTCAAATGGATGACTGAAATGAAAGCCTCCGGTTATACCTTTACGAAGAAAAGCCTGTCGGAGATAACTTCTTTGTTCCTGAACAGAGCGAAAGGGTATGTATTGGTGGATGATAAATTGGAGAAAACATACATTGCTGCAAGCCTTGCAGGAGTGCTTGATGCTGTGATACTGACAACGGATCTGGCCTCTAAAGCTCCTTATAACAGTCTGCAGAAACTGGCCGACGTGAGGGATAAGGATGAGGCTTGGCTGGCTGACTATATAAAACAACATTCTTCACAATTCAACTTGAATGCGATTGTGAACAATGCTTCTTTCCCGTGGACAATGGTCGATTTTGCCATAGCGAACCGATATCCCTGGTGTAGCAATGCCAAAAGTGACGGTACTGTGTTGCAAAAGCTTTATTATATGTTGAAACCCAATTCGCCTCATTATGGTTGGGGAGTACCCTATAATCTTGAACGCATGGATGTGCGGTTCGGATGCGAACATAATGGAGTATATACCGTGCCGGGTATCAACACCATGAGCCTTTCCATCCTGTCATCCAAACAGTTGAAACCGTATGACCGACCGGCTTCGCCTGTGGAAGTCCCGGCACGAACGGGCGTGCATTATGCCACAATCGTATTCAGTGACGGAGACAATACGTCCTATATGCTCGATTTGTTTTCCCGGAATACCTATATCTCGCATCCGCGTGCGCATGAGATTCCGCTTACCTGGATGTATCCCCCGACTCTGCGCACCAATATGGTTCCGGTGCACAACTGGTATCAGAAAAATCTGCCGGCAACCAATTGTTATGTCGGAGCATTGTCCGGTGCGGGTTATACATTCCCGTCTCATCATGAGTTTGTAGCCGACTATTTCCGTATGACGAATGGAATGTTGAAAGATTGCGGAATGCAGTATATGGTACTGATGGACGATGCGGAACTATTCACCGGTTCGTATGCCGGTTCGTATGAAACATTTATGAAGCGGCACACCGGCAACTTGCCCGATATGAAAGGATTCTTGTATATGAACTATCTGGGATATGCCAAATGGCAGGGCGCTTATTTCTTTGCAGGAGATGCACCGGTCGTTTCGTTCCGCTATTTCATGAAGAATGATGATAAGTTTACGGAACCTCATACTCCCGAAACCATCGCTGCGGCTTTGAACTCGGCTCCGCGTGACATTAACAGTATAGATGCCTATTCGGCAATCGTGGTACACGTCAATGCTCCGTCCAGTTACACGGTGGAAGATATGCTTGCATTTAAAAACTTATTAAACGAAAATATAGTATTGGTGAATACGGAACAGTTCCTCGAACTTATCAGGAAGAATGTGAAAGGCAATAGAGGTTAATCCCTCTTTTAACATAGCGGTTAATGCTTTTTTGAGGGTGTTAATCCACGGATTAACCCTAGTTCTAATCATTTCACCCATATATTTGAGAAAAAAACAGTATTCTTTTAGTAACCTAAAAAATTAATACCCAATGAAACAATTCTATTCATTATGTATGATTATGCTCCTGGCATCTGTTCTGGCAATAGATGTTATGGGACAAAAAACGACTCTGACTGTTACCGGTAAAGTAACGGATCTGGAGGGAGACCCACTGTCGGGAGTCTCGGTCGTTGTGCAGGGAACAACGCGCGGCACGATTACCAATATTGACGGAGCATACTCTATAAATGTACCGTCGAAACAGTCGGTGCTTGTTTTCTCGATGATTAGTATGAAAACTGTCGATCATCGCGTAGGCAATAGTACACAGATCAATATTATTATGGAAGAGGACGTGATTGGTTTGGGAGACGTAGAAGTGGTAGCCATCGGTTACGGTTCTATGCGTCGCTCGGACTTGACAGGTTCCATATCATCTATTAGTAAGGATGCATTGAGCGAACGTGCCATTACGTCACTCGAAGATGCCATGAGAGGTAAGGCAGCCGGTATGCAGATTGTGCAGAACGACGGTGCTCCCGGTTCCGATTACACCATCCGTATTCGTGGTGCATCGTCCGTTAATGCTTCAAGTGCCCCGATTTTTGTTATCGACGGTGTGATTTGCGAAGATGCTTCTTCTCTGAATCCGGGCGATGTGGCATCCATTGAAATTCTAAAAGATGCTTCCTCAACCGCTATCTATGGTTCGCGTGGTGCAAACGGTGTCATCATGATTACCACACGCCAGGGAACCAATGATGGAAAAACACGGGTGGAGCTGTATGCTAATTTAGGTATGCAGCAGGCAGTACGCCAATTTGATATGCTTAATTCTTCGGAATATGCGTTGATGCGTTATAAAACCGGATGGAAATACTACCCCTACGGAACTGATCCGTCGACCATGAGCGATGGTATTGTCTATCGTGACAATCCGAACGGTGACGGTAACTATTGGGTACTTCCCGAAAGTTCAACTTATGCAGACTGGGAGTCGTTTGGTGCTCCGGGTAGTACGAATACTCAATGGCAGGACCTGATGTTCCGCGATGCCCTGTATCAGGAATATCGTATCAACGTTTCGGGTGGTAATAAGAACACGCGTTATTCGGTATCCGGTGGTTATCTTAATCAGGAAGGGGTAGTGGTAAACTCGGGTTTCGAACGTTTCACAGGAAGAATTAACCTTGTTCAGAAATTGAGTACTAATGTGACTATGACTGTCAATATATCAGGCTCAAGAACTAAAAATTCCGGTTTAGCAACTGGCAGTTCCGATGGTTTGATGGTGAAATTGTTACGCCAGTCGCCTTTGAATTCTGCTACCTCATCCGGTATTACTGAAGGTACAGGCAGTGAAGAGGGGCAGGTTGTTTCTAACCCATACATACAAGTGCGCGATATTATCAACAATCGTTATAAAGACAATCTGACAGCACGTATGCAACTGGAATGGAAGATACTAACCGAGCTTTCTCTGAATATAGCAGGTACGTATGAAGACAATCACCAGAAAACAGATGTATTTTATCCCGCCAACACCGAACAGGGATTTAAAGCAAACGGACGTGCTATTGTCACTAATGCCGGAATTAAAAAACTCTCCGGAGAAGCATTCCTGACTTATACCAATTCGTGGAAAGGTGGACATCGCCTTAAAGTATTGGCTGGTAGCACGCTTGAAACCTACAACAATAATACGGTGCGCACTGAAACACAGAATTTCCCTTCACTCAACCTGGGGGTAAATGGACTGGGAATGGGTGTTACTCCACAGATCCCTACTTCTTCAATCGTTGAGTGGAATATGGTATCGTTCCTGGCACGTGCCGAATACAATTATAAGGAACGTTATCTGCTGACAGCCAGCTATCGTGCCGACGGTTCTTCACGTTTCGGTGCCGGTAATAAATGGGCGGGATTCCCGTCAGTTGGTCTGGCATGGCGTATTAACGAAGAGTCGTTTGTGAAAGACTTGGGAGTCTTCTATAACCTTAAGTTGCGTTTCGGTTATGGTCGCAGTGGTAACACAGCCATTCCTTCTTATCGGAGCCTTTCAACAATCGCTTCTTCATTCTATCCGATGTACGGTTCCGATCTTTCTTTCGGTGCCAGCATTGACAGGCCGGCAAACCCGTCATTACGTTGGGAAACAACGGATATGGTCAATCTTGGACTAGATATGTCTTTCTTTAAAAACCGCCTGGCAATGACGGTGGATGTTTATCGCAAAAAGACCACCGACCTGCTGATTGAAAAGAATGCAGCATTGGCTACAGGATATGAAAAGGGATGGGCCAATATCGGAGCAGTCCGCAATCAGGGTATTGAGATTACCTTGGATGCTACCCCTATTCTGACTAAGAAATGGAACTGGACCTTGAATGCTAACATCGGCTTTAACCGTTCGAAAGTGCTTGATATTGGCCCTGGTGATGAAATGGGATTTGACCCGGGGGTTATTCCCGGTTCAGGAAACTTTGTCATGATCCGCAAGAACAAGAGCCTCGGACAATGGTATGGCTATAAGATTGACGGTGTGTATGCTTCACAGCACGAAATCAACGAGCAAGGGCTTACCGAAGTGCTCGGTCAGAAGATTGCCAGCATACGTCCGGGAGATTATCGCTTCCGCGACCAGAACGGTGACGGTAAAATCACTTCTGCCGACCTCGTATTACTGGGAAGTGGCGAACCGGATTTCACTGGCGGTTTAACGAACACAGTTTCTTATAAGAACCTGTCATTGAGCGTAGCTATGCAGTTCAGTTACGGAGCAACTGTTTTCAACGCCAACCTCCATTCATTGACAAGTGGACGTGACGGTCATAATCAGATTGCTGAAATGAATACCAAGTCTTGGTCGCCGACACTTTATGATGCAGATGGTAACGTATTCTTTGCTGGTAACAACGAAGCCAAATATCGTATGCCGGGTGGGGTGGCACTCAACTACTGTACGTCCAAGATGCTTGAAGACGGTTCGTTCCTCCGTATTGGAGACATCACGCTGGCCTATGCACTTGGAAAGAAAGTAGCCAAGAAAGTCGGTATGCAGAACATCAAACTGTTTGCTTCGGTCAAGAACCTTTGCGTATTTACCAAATATACGGGATTTGACCCGGAAGTAAACACTCGTCAGGGACAGACAGGCGACTTGATGCCGAGTCTCGACTACAGTGCTTATCCGCGCAATCGTTCTTATTCTGTCGGTTTCAATTTTATTTTCTGATTTGTTTAACACCCTGAATATTGAATTCCATGAAAAAATATATCATACTATTATTGGCTACTACGTTCCTACTCGGAACTTCTGTTTCGTCTTGTACCAATTTCTTGGAAGAGAAGCCGGAGTCTGAATTCGATGAAGGAACTTTCTATAAGACTGTCGAATCTCTGAAAGTAGGAGCAGTCGGTGCGTTTTCTACGCTGCGCTATATGTATAACGTCGGCACTAATACCCCGTTATTTGTCGGTATGGTGGGTACGGACGAGTGTATGTATCCCAATGAAACGAACCTGCGTGGTTTTATCGACCGCTACACATATACGCCTACCGATGGCTGTATCAAGCAATTCTGGTTTCGCTACTACCGGTTGATTACCGCCTGCAACACTGTTATCTACAAAGCACAGGGAATCGAAGGAGACGCTAAACTAATTAACCGCTATGTGGCTAATGTACGCTTTTTACGTGCATGGGGATATTTCAACCTGGTGCAGACTTTCGGAGCCGTGCCTTTGATGACCGATCATGTGACGGAGCTGACTTACGACATGGGACGTACACCGGTAGCGGAAGTTTATCAACTCATTGAAGATGATTTATTGTTCTGTTTGGGCGAAGATGTTCTGCCTAAAGAAATAGATGGCGGTTGGGCGAATTACTGGGCTGCCAAAACATTGCTGGCAAAAGTATATATTACGATGGCTTCGGCACGTGCCGCTGATCGTGTAGCCGGTTACGAGCAGATAGAACAAACGGATGAAAAACTTTACGGTGATG
Organism: uncultured Bacteroides sp.; assembly: GCA_900557355.1. Taxonomy (GTDB): domain Bacteria; phylum Bacteroidota; class Bacteroidia; order Bacteroidales; family Bacteroidaceae; genus Bacteroides. The sequence continues at coordinate 3,889 of USSR01000045.1, read as the reverse complement.
CATTGGCACTGCTGCAAGATGTAATCACCAATAGCGGACGTGATCTGGAATCGGTCTACGGAGATGTTTTTAAAATTGAAAATAAGAACATCAATAAAGAGACGATTTGGGAAATACAGTTCAGCGCACAGAATCCTTATGGCTCACAATGGCCGAAAGAATATGGTGCCCGTGCAATCAATACCGACGGACAGAAACTTTACGGCGGCTGGCGTACAAATGCCATTGCCGGACAATGCAACCTTAAATATGTTCCCTCATTCTGGAACTATTATGATGCCAATGGTTACGACAAGCGTCGGGAGTGGAATCTGGCCGATTATGTGATTGACTTTGATAAGACCAATAATAGCCCGATAGCACAGAAACCCATGACGGAGCTAAGCGGTAAACCGCAACCCGGAGACAATGCGAAGTCTGTAACGAACAGTGGTGTCACCAAATATCGTTGGGGAGCTACCTGGAAAGATGAACATACCAACTTTGTGTACTCTAACTGTCCGAACAATATCCTCGTACTGCGTTTTGCCGATGTATTGCTGATGTACGCCGAAGCCGATTTGATGTTGAACAACGGTTCGCCGTCCGATGAGGGTGTGGAAGCAATGAATCGCATCGTGCAACGTGCCCGCGGATTAAATCAGGGAGTTGCTGTCACTGAAGACGATACCCCCGGATTTGGGAATTACGATACGTATACACTCGAAGATGTTTTGTTAGAGCGCGCCCGTGAACTTTGCTTCGAACGCTGGCGTTGGTATGACCTCGCACGTACCGGTATGCTTGAGCACTTCCTGGAAAACCGCAATGGTTTTAGTACGACGAAAACCAGCTTTGACAGTGATAAGAATTATTTGTTCCCCATTCCGTTGAGTGAGATACAGATCTCGACGAATAAAGACGGAATGTATCAGAATCCTAATTATTAATGGGATGGCAATTATGCTTCTTTCTGTTTTAATAAGACGGGATATTGCAGAACTTGATAAAACTAACAGTCTGTCCGGATATTCCCTTGGGGAGATTTAATCGGGCTTTAAAAATCTTGAATCAATGAAACAAATAAAATATTTATCCTTTATCCCTTTTCTAGCTCTTCTCTGCTTGATGACGGGATGTGAAAATGACAAAGATGTGTATTACCCTTATGTCAATGTTCCGCTTACTACGCACAATCCGGTGCTCGTTGAGGGAGAAGTCCTGCATATCGGTATTGGTTTGGACGGTGTGAATTATCGTGTAGAGAGTGATAATGAGGATGTGGTGACTGCCGAGGTGGTCGGCAACGAGATACTGTTGACAGGCGGTGACATAGGTAGCACCATCGTTCGCCTTTCGGATGATAGCTACAATCGTGTTCTCATGACGGTTGAAGTACGTAAACTTCAGGAACTGACACTCGAATCGTTCCCGGAGGGAGTGGAAGTATTGCGTCTGGATAATGACGGCGTTATTCTTCGTGAAATGAAAATCCTGACCGGTAATGGCGGTTATACAGTAACCAATTCTGCTCCTGAAGCCATCAGTGCTGAAATTGTGGAAGACCCCGACGTAACAGGAGGATATAAACTGATACTTGGCGGTAAAGCAAATGTCGATCAGGCAACGATTACTGTGACAGATTCCCGAAACAAGTCAGCTACTCTTAAAGTGCGGGTGACGAATCCGATTCGTCCTGTTCTGTTTGATAAAGAGGGGACTCTTGAGGGAGAATATGTGTACGAGGGTACGCCTCAACAGATTTCTTTCAATATTACTTCCGGTAATGGCGGCTATACCGTTAAATCTCTGAATGAAGGGGTAGCTACTGTGGCAATCTCCGGCACTACAGTAACTGTTACTGTGGTAGGTGACGGTGGTACAACCTTTACTGTGACCGACCAGGAAAAGGAAAGCCGTTCCATAGATTTATGGGTACCGCTCAATCTTGACGACCCGACGCCACGTATTTATTGGGATGGTTATCGTGCCGATATTAACACGGTCGGAGTTTCCAGTACCGGATCTTATGCAACGCCAAAAGATATGTACTGGTATCAACAAAACGGTGAAGTGAAAGATACATATTATGTCTACTTTAACGGTGGTTGGGCAAACAATTTAAATAGTGTGAATGCTGCCAACCGTAATCCGAAGTTTGAAACGACTATCAATGACACTAAGACTTCGTATACAGACAAAGCAGCCTCTGCCGTTAAACTGACCGAGTTTATTTTGGAAAAACGTATCGGTACAGGTCCGACGAGCCATCCGCATATCTATTTCATCTCTTTAAAAACAGAAGATGGTAAGCGTGGATTTATAGTGCATCGTTGGAATGAATAATAAAGACAAATAGGTTCTTAGTTTTTTTTTCAGGGTATGAATATGAGGGTCGGATGCTGTATTGCTCCGGCCCTCTATGTTTTGATAGAGCATACAAAATTAGAGGCTGCCTTTCGGTAATACCACGAAAACAACTATCTTTGCTAACTGTTTATTATACACATAACCTAACAATATTATGCAGTATGAACTATAATTTTGATGAAATAATAAACCGTCATGGTACAGATTCCGTAAAATGGGATGCAGTAGAGAATCGTTGGGGACGCAATGACCTGATTCCAATGTGGGTAGCTGATATGGATTTCCGCACAGCTCCTTTTGTCATAGAGGCTTTGAAAAAACGCCTGGAGCATGAAGTACTCGGATATACATTTGCTTGCAAAGAATGGTCGGAGTCTATTATTAACTGGGTGAAGGAGCGCCATGGTTGGGTGATTCGTGAAGAGATGTTGACTTTCACTCCCGGTATTGTTCGCGGCTTGGCTTTTGTGATCCACTGCTTTACGCAAAAAGGAGATAAGATAATGGTAATGCCCCCTGTTTATCATCCTTTCTTTTTAGTCACTCAAAAGAATGAACGTGAAGTGGTATTCAGCCCGTTAGTCCTGAAAGATGAACAATATTATATTGATTTCAACCGCTTCCGTCAAGATATTCAAGGATGCAAATTGCTTATTCTAAGCAACCCTCATAACCCGGGTGGACGTGTATGGACCAAAGAGGAACTGTCTCAGATAGCCGACATCTGCTATGAAAGCGGCACATTGGTTATCTCTGACGAGATTCATGCTGACTTAACCCTGCCTCCATACAAACATCCTACCTTTGCTTTGATTTCAGAGAAGGCACGGATGAACTCTCTTGTCTTTATGTCTCCCAGCAAGGCATTCAACATGCCGGGATTGGCTAGTTCTTATGCAATTATTGAGAATGACGAACTTCGTCACCGTTTCCAGACATATATGGAAGCAAGCGAGTTTAGCGAAGGACATCTCTTTGCTTATTTAAGTGTAGCAGCTGCTTACAGTCATGGTACAGAATGGCTGGACCAAGTGGTAGCATATATTAAAGGAAATGTGGATTTCACTGAAACGTATTTGAAAGAACATATTCCTGCTATCAAGATGATCCGTCCGCAAGCCTCTTACTTGATCTTTCTGGATTGCCGCGCATTGGGACTCAATCAGGAAGAACTGAACCGTCTTTTTGTAGAAGATGCTCATCTGGCGCTGAATGATGGAACAACATTCGGTAAGGAAGGCGAGGGATTTATGCGGTTGAACGTTGCTTGTCCACGTGCTACGCTGGAAAAAGCATTGAAACAGTTGGAGCAGGCTGTAATGGATTTAAAATAGTCTTTTAAGTCCATTACCCGGTTCGGAAATAAAATCAATCCGTTCAGGGGATGAAGCTATATTTCCTGTCTCACTCTTGCTTTTTACTATTTTATTTTGTATCTTTAGTGCTTCTCATCTTCCCAAAGACAGGTAATCATATTACAAAGTGGAAGGTGTGTCAAAATGCACACCTTCTGTTTTTTACGCACAAAGCCCCGACTTTC
>USSR01000044.1 GCA_900557355.1 uncultured Bacteroides sp. | reverse complement strand
ACCCGGTAAACTGAACCGCGTAACCGGATGCGGATGAAGTTGTCGAACTCTTAACAAGCAATTGCGACAAGTTGAAATCCGCCGAATGCATTATTTCTCCTACTTTTGAAGTAGAAAGGCTTTGGTAAGAATAAGAACCTGCCAGCATATAGCGATATGACGGGTTCTCCAGGTAAGGATCGTCAATAGCGGTAATGGTCACTTCTATCTTTTCACCGTCCTGGTCGGCGATAGTGACTTTGTTGTTGTAACGGTATCTTTTAAGTCCTTCAATTATCACTTCTGTACCGTCTTCAGACATGGAGCATTTCAGGTAAGTTGCAGAACCGCCTGCTGTGCAGGTATATCCACCATTGCCATCCAGGATTTTGATAGTAGCCGGAGTGCCGATAACTAAGTAAGGGATATTTTCACTATTGTCGACTACCATTCTCTTTTTCACTTTTACGATGAGTTCTGTCGTTTTGTCCCGTCTGTCTTTTACGGTGAAAGTGGCAGTACCCGGAGCCAGCGATTCAATTTGAATCTGCCCTTTATCATTTATCGCAGCCTTTGCTATTGATGGATTATCAACAGTGATACTGTATCCTCCATTGCCTGTATAGACCTCTATGGTCTTGTCTTCATTCGGATACATAACTGTAGAAGATACTTTCAGAACCAAGTCTACCAATTGGTCAACAATTACTTTTACGTTGGTTGACATCCTGGCCCAGTCGGTAATAGTCACATTTGCGTCACCGGCTTTCAAACCTGTCACTTGTATTTGGTCATTGTCGATTGTAGCGGTAACCACATCTTCGTTCGAACTGGTAACCTTGTAGTTACCGTTTCCCTGAATAATCTGAATCACTCCTTCTGCTTTTTCATCTAGATTGATTGTCAATTCCTGCTTGTCCGCAACCAGATTGGCATAGGACGGATCATCTTCACTGCAACCGGAGAACAAATTGACGGCTGCAAGCAGGAATCCTGCTATATATAATCGATTCTTTTTCATGATATTCTAGTATTATTTTGACTATTATTCTGCTGCAATATCTTTTATCTTACCAGTAACTGTCACCACACTGAGCTTGGGAACCGTAATGGAACGTAACCCGCTTAAAGAAGGATTGAACTTCTTGCGCTGCCATTTTACGTCTTCGCTGGATGTGTATGCAATCATGTTCTGAAAACTTTTTCCTTCAATCTCAACTAAAGTGGAGAATGACTCCTTCTCCGAACTGTTCACTAATACGATGGTATAAGTATTATCCTTAACATAAGCTGACATCAGAAGTTCTGCAGGGAATTGATTCTCTTCAGAAGGAATAGCCTCAACATCTACACGATGACTGCCGGCTTCGATGAATCTGGTGAACTGCCCGTATGTATAATAGCGGGGGACTCTGTAGTAGGTAGTGCCCGGTATGGCTTCTTCCAACTGGATAAGGTTCTCGCCTGTCGTGCTGCAAGGACGGGCTCCGGCCCACCAGATATAAGCATTTACATTAGCTTGTGCCAGATAGTAATGGAAGTTTCTTGCCCATTTCATGGCATCATTCCAGTCCTCCGAACGTTTTAAGTTGTCACAGTTCTCGGTCATCCATACAGGAATATTGGCATTAACTGCTTCATCGAAAGGTAAGATATTATCTAAATTGGACATACTGTATCCGTGTCCGGCCGCTATGACGTTGTCATTTGCCAATGAAGCTTCGCTTTCCAGACATTTCTTGAAGAACTGATTGGATGCAGTGAGGAAAGACGAGTAACTTGCTTTCCACCATGAGGAACATTCTCCCATTATAATCTTTTTATCATTATATCCGGCCGCGTCCAGAGATTTCCGGAAAGTGTTATGGCTGAAATCTGCCAATTGTTCAGGAGTCCATTTACAAGTAGACCATGCAGTGAAAGTATTATCAGGTTCATTGGTAGGTGATAAGCCATAAATGTTTATTCCGAATTTCTTTTCGTATTCTTTGACGAAGTCTATCAGATAATTGGCGTAATCTTCATAATGAATAGCTTTCAGAGAGCCACCGGAGTTGCTGTCTTTATCTTTCCATTTTTTAGGTGGACTCCATACGGAGAACATATACTTCATGCTTTTATGCTTTCTGGATAGATAGTCCACCAGCCACATCTGGCCTAGCTGTACCTGTTCGGCACATTCCGCACCGTGATATTTGAACCAATAGTTGTTCATGTATTTAGGTTCGTCGGCAGGCAGGTTGAAGTTACGGTCCATGCCAAATTCTATTTCACCCGTGACGTCGTCCTGATAGTGCGGGAATACTTCTCCACGGAATATGTTTAGCTTCAAGCCATTGTCACCGAATAGGTCTGCCATAACGGCATCTCTGTGGTTATTGTTCCAGATACGGTGAGACCATTCTGCAAAACCACATCCAAATCCGTCAATCATCTGATGCTGATGTCCTTCGCCGATAGACATCCTCACAACAGACGTTGTTGTAGGCTCTGTCGCAAAACCATCATCCTCGTCCGACTCTTCCACGGGATCCGGGATGTATACATCACCATGGCTCAGGCTACCGTCTTCACAAGAATATCCTATAAATAAGAGTAAGGATACGAATAATAGTGCATATATTTTTTTCATAATTTTTCTGTTATAAGTTATTGGAAAGATTATTTCCATAAATCTATTTGTTGCATTGCAGAGTTGTTGTTCAATTCGCCTGTCGGAATCGGATAATACCTGTTCCTTTCCTGAAAATTGTCTGCCCCTTGCTTGTCATTTGCTTTGAGGATTGTTTTGATTTCATTGGTTGTGTACCAACGTTTCAGGTCGTCAAACCGGTGCCCTTCTCCGAAAAATTCGAGTAAACATTGATGTTCGATCTGATCCATAAGCTGATCCTGGGTGAATGTTTTGTCTGCCAGTCCGGCTCTTTCGCGGATAAGTTTCAGGGCATAGCTGGCACCTGTCACATCGTTTGTTTTGGCGCAAGCCTCGGCATACATAAGCAGTACTTCTGCAAAACGCATGACACGTACATTGTTGGCTTTTCCTTCTTTGTTTCCCATATTGTCTGCCGCTTCGTCGTTTACATAATAGGCAGTGTATTTCTTCAGAAGGAATTTACCGTCACCCATGCTGAAAGTTGGAGCACCGCCGGCCATTTTACCGGCATTGCCTTCCCACAGTTTCTCCATGGAATAATTTCCGCCGTACCAGCTCTCGTTCTTCACAACATCGCCAAGTGCTTCGGGGTTAAAGAACAGACTGGGATACATACGTTTGTCAAACTTGGTATCGGCTCCCGCAGGGCGTTCTTCAGAAATGAACTGCCCGACAATAAATGAAGTCGGCATGATTTTTGCCCAGCCACCGGAGTTTACCGGGCCGATGAATTGCGGAATAGAACTTCCTAAGTTGATGCCGCTTTCATTCCCCCACGTCAAGTCGCCGTCGCTGCTGTATTGCAATTCGAAAACAGATTCTTCGTTGTTTTCTTTGGCAGTAGTGAAATTCTCCGCGAAGTTTTCCATTAGGTTATAACGTCCCGGATAATAAGGCGCTTTTAATAATAAATCCAATTGAGCTTTAGCTTCCGGATATTTATGCTGTGTCAGATATACCTTTGCCAGCATAGCGATAGCAGCTCCTTTCTCAATACGTCCTTTTTCATCTGCTACACGGGTGACGGGCAGGTTGCATTTGATGGCCTCTGTCAAGTCATCTTCCGCTTGTTTCCAGAGTACCGCTTCGCTGGCTGCCGGTTTGTTCGGCTCGTCCTCATTAGAAGGAATGATACGCAGGGGCACTTCTTTGTAGTTATTAACTAACAGGAAATATTGATAACCTCTCAAAAAAGTGCCTCACCTTTAATCATGGAACGGTCTTCTTCGGTGATTCCTGTAGCCGGTACATTGTCAATGTATCTTAGTACAACATTTGCGCGCTGTACTCCTGTAAAGAGTGCGCCATAAGGATCATTTCCCGTAGTCGGTGAGTTTTGGAAATTAGCGATAGCCCACATGCCCGGTTCTTCATTAGTGATTGTGAAGATATCGTCTCCACGTCCATTCAGGTTTAGCCAACCGTCAAAAGCCCCAAAATAACCATACATCTGGTACTTGATAGGAGAATATGCGGCGGCAAGAGCGCTCTCGGCATCTGCCTTGTTTTTCCAGAAGTTATCCCCCGTGAAATGATTGGGATCTTTCAGATCCAGAAAGCTGGATTCATTGCACGAACTAAGTATTCCTGAAAGAAGGACTGCCATGCATATATATGATAACCAATTTTTTTTCATACTATATTCAATTATACGTGTTAGTTCTTTCTTATAAATTCACTTGGATACCAAAAGAGAATGTACGTGGGAGCGGGTAACGTCCCTGGTCGATTCCTCTTGTGAATACATTGTAAGTGGTACCTAGATCTACACCGCTTTCACCGAGGTCGGGCGTGTAGCCGGAGTATTTGGTTAACGTAAAGAGATTTTCTATGGAAGTATAGATTCTCACATTTTCAAGCTTGATCTTTTTTAGCAACTGTTTGGGTAATGTATAACCGATATCGAGTGTTTTCAAACGTATGTATGAACCGTCTTCGAGCCATCTGTCGGTATAAGCCCATTTGTTGTCCGCACCGTCGGTAACGGAGAAGCGGGGCATGTCGGTATTCTGGTTGTCGGGTCTCCACGAGTTAGCCAGCGTCGTACTGTAGTTACCGTTGAAGTTTCCTGATTCCAGGCGATAGCGCGGGTAGTTATAGATTTTATTTCCTACCGTACCGTCAAAGAAGAGGTTAAAGTCGAAATTATTCCAGTCTCCACCCAGTCTCAGGCCGAAAGTCATATCGGGGAACGGGCTGCCTACATCATGCTGGTCGTCGGTGGTTATTGAGCCATCGCCATTCCAGTCTTTGTAACGTACGTCGCCTACTTGGGCGCCCGGCTGAATCAGTTTGCCATCGGCTGTTCTATAGTTCTCAATTTCTTCTGCACTGCGGAAAATACCATCTGTTTCAATTAAGTTAAAATAAGACATGGCATGACCTTCCTGGAACATATTGATACCACGTCCGCCCTGACCATGCGCCGAATAACCGGAGATAGTCATATTGTCACCACCTGTAGATATTTTGATAACTTCGTTCTTGTCCGTGCTGATATTAGCCCCTACATAGTAGTTGAACTTATCTTTAATAGAACCACGGTAGTTCACCGCAAACTCGAAACCTTTATTACGTATTTTTCCTGCATTCTGTATCGAGAATCCGCTGATACCGGCAGAACCGGCGTAGGGGATAGGAAGTAGTACATCATTCGTGTTTTTCACATAAGCATCTGCTGTCATTGTCAGTCGTCCGTTCAGTAGGCTAAGATCTAAACCGATGTTGTAAGTCTCTGTATTTTCCCAAGTCAGGTTAGTCGGAGATACGGCGTTTACATAGGGCATTTGTCCGAACCAGATATTGTTGCCTTGAAGATAGTTCATACCACTACCCACCACACTGATAGTCGGGTAATAATTGTCCCCAATTTCCTGATTACCCAGTTTACCGTAGCTGGCACGAATCTTTAGTTGGTCGAATACATTCTCTAATGGCTTGAAGAATTTTTCGCGATTGATGTTCCAGCCTACAGACACGGATGGGAAACTACCATACTGATGTCCTTTGCCGAAGCGTGAAGAACCGTCCCGACGAATAGATGCGGAGAATAAATAACGGTCATCATAAGAGTACATAACACGTCCGAAGAGAGAAACCAGTGCCAATTCTTTGAGATTGCTGGAAGCGCTCATGGTGGTTGTGTTACCTGTCATCGTCTCAATAAACTGCGGAATGTCGGAGTTGCTTCCGTTCAGGCCGTAATGTTTGTCTTTTTGGGCGGAATAACCGGCTAACAAAGAAATATTGTGTTTGCCGAAGACTTTATCGTAGTTCAGGGTGTTTTCTATTACCCATGAATCGTATGTGGATGAACCTTCTTTTAAGTCGGGAGCATCATTCTTCCCAAAAGTTCCCAAGTCATATATACCCGTATAGGTACGTGATTTGGTATGGTCCTTTCTGATACCTACGTTAAACTTATATTTTAAGTCCTTAATGATTTCGGCTTGCAGGTAAGCATTCAGGAAAATTCTGGTGCTTTCGTTAGTGTTGTCTATTACATTAGAGTATCCTAGAGGATTCGGCAGGTTGATATTGGCAGAAGTACCCCATCCGGTTGCATTGGTCGGATCATATACCGGAACTACTGAAGGGAATTGCAAGATACCGAACATTGTATCCTGATCAATATTACCTTTTCCTTGAGCCAGGCGAACAATCATAGACTGTCCGATAGTTAGTCGGTTATTCAGGAAAGAATAGTCGCTTTTCAGGCGGATGTTATAAGACTCGTGGTCGGTATTGCGCAGGATACCTTCTTTGTTCAGGTAGCTTATAGATGCGCTATAGGCTCCGGTTTTAGAACCGCCGCTGATGGTTGCGTTGGCCTTGTAGGTCATGGCTGTATTCAGCATGACATCCTGCCAGTCTGTTCCTTCTCCGACGAAAGGAACTGCACCCGTTTCAGCTCCGAAGCCGTCACCAGCCAATTTATAGTAACGGGCAAAGCGGCTATATTCTTCTCCATTGAAAACATTCAGCTTTTTAGGATTATGGCTGATACCTGTAAAGAGGTTGATGTCCAGTTTGGTAGGAGTGTCTTTGCGACCGCTTTTAGTCGTGATAAGGATGACGCCACCTGCCGCGCGTGAACCGTAGATAGCTGCTGAGGCGGCATCTTTCAATACCTCAATAGACGTGATGTCGTTAGGATCGACCATACTGATGTCACCAAATGATCCGTCGATTACATAAAGCGGGTCATTATTAGATAATGAACTGATACCACGTACATTGATCGTCATGCTTCCATTGGGGTCACCGCTGGAACTTGCCACTGATACTCCGGGAATCTTTCCTTGTAAGGCTGTTGCGGCATTGGAAGCCACCTGTCCGTTAAGCTCTTTTGCGCTGACTGAGCCTACAGCACCCGAAAGATGACTTTTCTTTACTGTACCATAACCGATCACTACCATCTGCTCAAGAGCGATATTGTCTTCTTCCATTGTGACATTGATTGGGGCTCCGGATGTAACAGCTCTTTCTATTTGTTTCATACCTATTGTTGAGAATACTAGTGTATTCCCTTTGCCTGCTTTGATGGAGTATTTACCATCTGCATCTGTTATTGTGCCGGTGTCTTTGTCTTTAACTCTTACCGTGACTCCAGGTAAAGGTTCATTTGTCGTAGCTTCTGTTACTACTCCTTTCACTTCAATGTCTTGGGCTGCTAGTGGAATACTAGCCATGCAGAGAAATAAGAATAGTAAGAAATGAATTTTTCTTCTCATAATTTATTGCATTAGATTTATAACTCTAGTTCAATTATCAATCGATCCATGGAAATTTCAACTGATAATCGTCTGATGCAAAAGTAGAGGATAATGGCATGTATGGCAAATATTATTTTAGCCGCTTCTGATACAATTTTGCTTCTTGTTTTCTTGTGTAATTAATTGTTGATTAAGAACTCATACCTTGTAAGTGAAGCCCAAATATTCTGTTTATAAGCTATATAGGCTTTGCTTATTATGTTTGTGCAACCAGTATATTGTATATTTCTGTCTTTTTTATTATATTTAAAAAAGGAATTGTGGTATTATAAGAAAGAAATATGGTATTATTATATTTGAATAAATGATACTATTTTGCTATCGATTGTTTGAATATTACTTCTATTGTTCTGTTTCGTATAAGAAATAAGATAGCTATATTGGTTTATTCTATAACTTATAAGAAATAAAAAAGAGAGGAAATAATTCCCTATTTATACCCTGCAATGCGCACTTTTGATAAGCGTTATTTCACCTGCAATACGCACTTATCTATGTCGGTTTGTGTCCTGCTTTATAAGAAGCCCGTCATTGACGTGGAATTTGTCAATGACGGGCAACTAATACTGCTCAAGTATTGAGCTCACATTACCTTAAAAATAAACCTGTTCTGCCATTACATATTTGTTAGCTTCTATGAGCTTGCAAATGTTTTCTACAGAAGCAGCAGAGCGTAAACCGTCTGCCGGGGTGTGAAGACAATAATCTATCAGCCTGTCTACGGTGGAAGTTGCTACGTGCATGCGGGTATCGGAAGATGCGTAATAGATATACACTGTTCCGTCCTCGTCTGCAATCCACCCATTCGAGAAGAGCACATTGGAGACATCACCTATTCTTTCCTCATCTACCGGAGCTATTAAGTATCCACCCGGCTCAGCGATTATCTTTGTCGGATCTTCCAGAGATGTCATATACAGATAGAGCACATAACGCAGTCCGGCAGCGCAAGCACGTACACCGTGGGCGAGGTGCAACCATCCTTTGGGGGTTTTGATAGGATGGGGACCTTCGCCATTCTTTACCTCTTTTATTGTATGGTAATGACGGTGGTTTATAATGATTTCTTCTTTCACTTCTGCATGGGTAATGTCATCTATAAGCGCCCAGCCAATACCTCCTCCGTTGCCGGCGTCGATAAAGTTATCCTGTGGACGGGTGTACAGTGCATATTTGCCATTAACAAATTCCGGATGTAATACAACATTGCGTTGCTGACTTTGGGAAATCAGGTTTGGCAGCCGTTCCCAGCTTTTTAAGTCTTTAGTACGCACGATGCCTGCTTTGGCTATGGCGGAAGACAGGTCGCCTGGTGCAGCGTTCGGGTCAAGACTCTCGCTACAGAAGATTCCATAAATCCAGCCATCTTCATGGGTCGTCAAACGTATGTCGTAGACGTTTGTTTCACTTGGGTCTGTGTCCGGCAAATGTATCGGGTATTCCCAAAAACGGAAGTTGTCTATGCCATTCGGACTTTCGGCAATGGCGAAGAATGATTTTCGGTCGTTTCCTTCTACACGTACTATTATTAGATACTTTCCATTCCATTTGATAGCTCCCGAATTCATGGTGGCATTTACTCCGATTCGTTCCATTAGGTATGGATTTGTTTCCGGATTCAAATCATAACGCCATTCCAAGGGAGTATGAGCAGCTGTCAGGATAGGATATTTATAGCGCTCGAATATTCCATTTTCGGAAAATATCATCTTATTTTTACGTGAGATAAGTGACTCATGTTCTTTTTTTAGAATATGAAGTCTATTATTGTATCTATTCATATCAATTCAACATATTAAGAGATAAAGATTTGCAGTCCATTTCCCTTGCATCTTCTTGACAAGATAAAAAGAAACTGTTCACAATGCAGATAGACATGAAATGCATACTGTGTTGTACGAACAGTTTCTTTTTATGTTTTATCATTCTAAAAGTATGGGGGTGCTTTTAAACGGATATGTCAAGTTTATAAATTATTGCTTAGTGATAAAGTAAGAACGAACGGTGTAACCGGGTTCCAAGAAGCTAACCCAATACCAGCCATCTTCTACTTTATCTATTTTACAGTCTTCTATTGAATAGGCAACATTTTTATCTATTGCATTTTTAGCAACTTTATAAAGTACAGCATTGGTCTTTGCTCCTTCTTCAAGATTACCGGTAAATTGGACTGCAAATCCGGAAGCATAACTTCCTGTACTCTTTATTGTTAGTAGCGAAATATTAAGTTCTTCAGAATAAATAGCTTCACCAACTTTTGCTGTAGAAAGATACTGATAAGCATAAGAACCAGCTATTAAGTAACGATAACTTGGATTTTCCCAATAAGGTTCATCAATAGTCTTGATATGAATGTCAATGGATTGTCCTTCTTTGTCCTTGATGGTGATTGCTTTATTGAAATAGTTTCTTTTCAATCCTTCAATAATAACTTCTGTTCCATTTTCTGCCATCGTACATTTGAGATAGGATGAGGAGTAGTTGGGGGGAGTGCAAGTATATTCACCATTTCCATCCAAAATTTTAATCGTAACGGGTTCGCTTGTTATTAGATAAGTAATATCTTCACTATTATCTACTACCAGCCTCTTTATTACTTTCACAGCAATCTCGGCTGTTTTGTTGTGACTGTCTTTCACGGTTAGTATTGCAGTACCCGGAACGATAGAAGAAGTGATTTCTATTTTTCCATCTTCACTGATTTTTGCTGTTGCTACTGACTCATTGGAAGATGTTATGCTATATCCTCCATTTCCAGTATATATTTCGAGCGTTTTGTGTTCTTCAAAGAACATAGTCGTGGAACTTGTTTTTACTGCTAACTCCTGTTCTTGAGCTACCACTACTTTCACATTTGCCGAATTCTTAGTCCAGTCGATAACGGTTAACGTTGCAGTACCATATTTCAAACCTGTTACAATCACCTCATTGCCCGAAATAACTGCTGTCGCTACTGCAGCATTTGAACTAGACACTTTGTATCCGCTATTGCCCCCAGTAATATTAAAACTCCCTTCGGTTGTCTCATCTAAATTAATTGTCAATGTCTCTGCATCCACAGTCAGACTTGTGTAACTAGGTAAGTCTTCATTACAACCGGAAAATAATCCGATTGCACAAAGTGCGATTCCTGTTAAGTGTATTATATTTCTTTTCATGATATTCTCTAATTTATAATTCGTTATTCAACTTCATGGTTTTTCATTTTACCAGTCACAGTTACAACACTATATTTGGGAACGGTAATAGAACGTAAACCGCTTTGAGACGGATTGATCTTTTTGTGTTTCCACTTCACATATTCACTGGAAGTATATGTTCTCATATTTTGGAATTCCACTCCTTCAATCTCAATCAATGTAGAGAATGATTCTTTTTGAGATAAATTGATTAGTACAATAGTGTAGGTGTCATCTTTCACATAAGCAGAAACCAACAAGTCTTCGGGGAGTTTATCTGTTTCTGAAGAAATAGCTTCTACGTCTACACGTACGGCATTTTGCTCAATAAATTTGCTGAACTGTCCAAAAGTATAGTAGCGTGGAACTCTGTAATAGTATGTACTAGGTAATGCCTCTTCTAATTGAATTAGGTTTTCGCCCGTAGTGCTGCAAGGACGTGCACCTGACCACCATACAAAGGCACTCATATTGGCATTTGCCATATAAGCATGAAAAGTTTTAGCCCATTTCATTGCATCCGGCCATGTCTCTTGGCGACCTTTATCATCACTAAGTTCTGTTTGCCACATGTGGACATTGCGCTTTTCTGCCTCTTCAAAAGGAATGACATTTTCATCTCTTGTAGAATATCCATGACCGGCTACAATGAAATTTGGATCTACCAGTTCCGGATATTTTTTTAAACTATTATTGATAAAATCGACCGCCCATTTCCACTGGGCATTTTCTGCATAAACAAGTTTCATATCACTGTGGCCTCTTTTCTCCATCGCTGGACGAAGTTTTTCGAGGACAAATTTAGCCATTTCTTCTTCAGACCATGCACAGGTTGCCCAACCACCTAAACTAGCAAGTTTATCCGGTTCATTCCATCCTGATAATGCATATATGTCAATGCCGAATTTTTGTTCATATGCATCGACGAAATCCAATAGATATTGGGCATATTCATCGTAATATTCCGACTTGAGGCTTCCACCATTAAGTTTGTTATTGCTTTTCCATTTGATAGGAGGACACCAAACTGAAAAGAAGAAATTGACATCTTTATATTTTCTACTTATAAGGTCAACTAACCACATTTGGCCAAGTTGACATTGTTCTCCGCACTCTTCACCATTGTAGTTTCGCCAGTAGTTATTAATCATAGAAGGATCATCGGGTTGCAACATAAAATTGCGATCCATCTTGAATTCAATGTCTCCTGTAGTTGGATTACCGTAAGACGGGAATATTTCGCCCCGGAAAATATTTAAATCCAAACCGTTTTCACTAAACAGGTCTTCTATCACTGCGTCACGCTGCATCGTATTCCAAATACGATGTGACCATCCGCAGAAGGCACAGCCGAAGCCATCAATTGCTTGATGTTTGTTTTCTTCTCTGATTTTCATTCTTACAACAGCGGTAGTTGTAGGTTCTGGTGCAATTCCGTCATCGTCAAAATTTTCTTCAACTGGTTCCGGGATAAAAACATCACTATGGTCTAAACTTCCATCGTCACATGAATATCCTAAGAATAGGAATAATGCTACAAATAATAATGAGTATATCTTCTTCATATATTCTAAGTATAAATTGGTTGTAAAAATATTATCTCCATAGTTCAGTTTGTACCATGGCATCATTGTTGTTCAACTCTCCGGAAGGAATAGGGTAATATTTATGTTTTTCTTGAAAGTATTCTGCTCCCTGTTTTTCATTTTCAGTGAAAATATTTTTAATCTCTTCAGTGGTATACCAGCGTTTTAGGTCGTCAAAACGATGTCCTTCACCAAAGAACTCGAGCAAGCATTGGTGCTCTATTTCTAACATCAAGTCCGATTGGGCAAATGTCTTATCAGCTAATCCTGCTCTTTTGCGAACGAGCTTCAATGCGGTGTTTGCCCCGTTTACATCGTTTGTTTTGGCACAAGCTTCGGCGTACATTAACAGCACTTCTGAGAATCGCATAGCTCGTAAATTGTTTGCTTTCCCTTCCTTATGACCCATAATATCAGCATCAGAAGCATTTACAAAATATGCAGTGTATTTTTTTAGCAAAAACTTACCGTCACCTTGACTGTAAGATGGAGCACCACCACTCATTTTACCGCTATTGCCATCCCAAAGTTGTTCCATAGAACGGCTTCCTCCATACCATTTCTCGTTCTTCACTACATCTCCCATAGCTTCGGGATTGAAAAATAAGCTTGCATACATGCGTTTGTCATACTTCGTATCCGAACCGGCAGGACGTTCTTCTTTCACAAACTGGCCGACGGCAAAGCTGGAAGGCATAAGCTTAGCCCAACCACCGGCGGCAACCGGACCTACAAATGTTGGAAGTGAGTTACCTAGGTTGATACCGCTTTCGTTACCCCATGTCAATTCACCATCACTACTATATTGCAATTCGAAAACAGATTCCTTATTGTTCTCATTCGCTGTAGTAAAATTCTCGGCAAAGTTTTCAATTAAGTCGTAACGTCCTGGATAATAAGGGGCTTTCGTCAATAGTTCCAGTTGGGCTTTTGCTTCTGGATACTTGTGCTGGTATAAATATACTTTTCCAAGCATAGCGATGGCTGCTCCTTTCTCAATACGTCCTTTCTCGTCACCGGAACGAGTGACGGGAATATTGCTATTTATAGCATTTTTTAAATCATCCTCTGCTTGTTTCCAAATTTGTTCTTCTTTAGCCGCGGGTTTATTGCTTTCGTCTTCGTTAGACGGAATTAAACGTAGAGGAACTTCTTTATAATTATGAACTAATAGGAAATATTGGAATCCTCTTAAAAAGAGTGCCTCTCCTTTAATCATGGATCGGTCTTCCTCACTAATTCCTGCCGCTGGAATTTTATCGATGTTTTTTATTACAAGATTGGCACGTTGGATACCAGCATAAAGCGCTCCATACGGATCATATCCGGTAGTAGTTGAGTTTTGAAATGTTGCGATGGTCCACATAGAAGGTTCTTCATTCAGAACCGTAAAAATATCATCACCACGACTATTTAAATTTAACCATCCGTCAAATGCTCCGTAATAACCGTACATTTGATATTTTATGGGGGAATAAGCAGCGGCAAGACCGCTTTCTACATCCGCTTTATTTCTCCAGAAGTTTTCTTCCGTGAAATGATTAGGATCTTTCAGATCCAGAAATTTATTTTCGTTGCATGAAGTCAGTGCTCCGGATAAGAGAGTTGCCATGCATATATATGATAACCAATTCTTTTTCATGTTATTAATTCAATTAGTGGATTTTATCATTGTATCATAAACTAACCTGAATACCAAATGAGATAGTACGCGGGAGTGGATAGCGTCCTTGGTCTACTCCTCTTGAGAATACGTTGTAACCCACTCCGATATCTACGCTGCCACTTTGACCGAGGTCAGGGGAATAGCCGGAATATTTACTTAATGTGAACAGGTTTTCCATTGATGTATAGATTCTTACATTTTCCAGTTTTACCTTCTTTAACAGGCTCTTAGGAAGGGAATAACCGATATCTAGTGTTTTCAGCCGGAAGTAAGAACCATCTTCCAGCCATCTGTCGGTAAAGGCTAAACCATTGTCTATCCCATCTGTTTTAGAGAAACGAGGAATGTCTGTGTTCTGATTGTCCGGTCTCCATGAGTTAGCCAACTTCGTGCTGTAGTTGCCATTGAACTTGCCAGATTCGAGGCAATAACGTTGATAATTATATATTTTGTTACCAGTCATACCATCAAAGAAAAGATTGAAGTCAAATCCTTTCCATTCGCCTCCCATGCGCAGACCGAATGAGAAATCCGGGAACGGATTGCCTACATCATGTTGGTCATTTTCATCAATCATACCATCACCATTCCAGTCTTTGTAACGAACGTCTCCCGGTTGTGCACCCGGTTGTATTTGTCTGCCATCCTTATTCTTGTAATTGTCAATTTCTTCTTGAGTGCGGAAAATTCCATCACTTTCAACTAGATAGAAGTAAGACATAGGATGCCCTTTTTCAAATCTGTTGATACCATTTTTGGCAGCGGCGTGAGCGGAATAACCTGAAATACCCATATCGTCGCCTCCAGCCGTAATCTTCGTTACTTTATTTTTCTCTGTAGTGACGTTTGCACCTATATAATAGTTGAAATTATCGCCGATATTGCTGCGCCAGTTTACAGATAGTTCAAATCCTTTATTGCGTACTTGTCCAGCGTTTAGGATAGGAAGTCCGCTGATACCAGCTGAACCTGAAACAGGAATGGGTAGTAATACGTCATTTGTGTTTTTTACATAAGCATCGGCGGTCAATGTCAATTTACCGTTCAGCATGCTTAAATCAAGTCCCACGTTAAAAGTTTCCGTACTTTCCCAAGTCAGGTTGGTAGGTGAGACTGCGGTAACGTTGGGTAACTGACCGAACCATATATTATTTCCTTGAAGGTAATTCATGCCATCGGATACTATGCTAATAGTGGGATAGTAGTTGTCCATTTGCTGATTGCCTAGTTTACCATAGCTGAAACGGAATTTGAATTGGTCAAATATATTTTCCAGCGGTTTGAAGAATTTTTCACGATTGATATTCCACCCGATGGATGCTGAAGGGAAGCTGCCGAATCGATGTCTTTTTTGGAAGCGTGAAGAACCGTCACGACGGATAGAAGCTGAAAACAGGTAGCGGTCGTCATAAGTATACATCACACGTCCGAAGAGCGACACGAGAGTTAATTCCTTCAATGAACTAGAGGCTGTCATTGTCTTAACGTTACCTGTCATAGTGTAGATGAACTCTGGAATATCCGTGTTGCTACCGTTCAATCCATAGCTCTTGTCTTTTTGTGCAGAATAACCAACCAATGCAGAAATATTATGCTTACCGAATACCTTGTCATAGTTCAACGTATTCTCCAAAACCCACGATTCGTAATCGGATGATCCCTCACTTAGGTCTGGAGCATCGTTTTTACCAGCAGATCCCAAATCGTAAATGCCTGTATATGTGCGGCTCCTGTTATGATCCTTTCTAAGTCCGAGATTCAACTTATACTTTAAACCTTTAATTATTTCAGCTTGTAAATAAGCGTTGAGGAAAATTTGAGTTTTCTCATTGTTTTTGTTCACCGTTGAGTAATATGCATACGGGTTCGGGAGATTGATATCGGCCGAAGTTCCCCATCCTGTAGAGTTTGTCGGATCAAATACCGGTACGACTGAGGGAAAACGCAAGATTTCTCCCATTGTATCTTGATTGATGTTTCCTTCTCCTTTAGATAAGCGAACAATCAGCGACTCACCGATAACCAACCTATTATCCAGAAAAGAATAGTCACTTTTCAAACGAATATTGTAAGATTCGTGGCTAGTGTTACGGAGAATTCCTTCCTTATTTAAATAGCTTGCGGACGCACTATATGAACTTGTCTTGGAACCTCCGCTGATGTTTGCGTTTGCTTTGTATGTCATTGCGGTGCGAAGCATTACCTCTTGCCAATCAGTACCTTCACCTACAAAGGGAACAGCACCGACCTCGTTACCGTAACCATCAGCAGACAGTTTATAATAACGTGCGAAGCGGCTGTATTCTTCACCATTAAATACTTTCAGTTTTTTCGGTGTCTGGCTGAAACCTGTGAAAAAGTTTACCTCAAGCTTTGTAGGCATGTCTTTACGACCGCTTTTAGTAGTTACTAATACAACGCCACCGGCTGCACGAGAACCATAAGTGGCGGCGGCAGCCGCATCCTTCAACACTTCAATGGAAGCAATATCTGATGGATCTACCATGCTAAGGTCTCCGAAAGAACCGTCAATGACGTAAAGTGGATCATTGCTAGAGAGAGAACTGATACCACGTACGTTAATGGTCATTCCTTCATTCGGGTCACCGCTAGTACTTGTTACGGATACACCTGCAATTTTACCTTGGAGTGCTGTACCTGCATTTGTGGCAACGGCACCATTCAGTTCTTTTGCGCCTACTGAACTTACAGCTCCGGAAAGGTGACTTTTCTTTGCTGTACCATATCCGATGACAACTACTTGTTCGAGAGCCACATTGTCTTCTTCCATACTGACATTAATCGGAGCGTTAGATGATATTGTATGCTCTATACTTTTCATACCTATTGTAGAGAATACCAGTATGTCGCCTTTATTGGCTTTAACGGTATATTTACCGTCCATATTTGTAACTGTACCAGTGTCTTTTCCTTTAACTTTTACTGTGACTCCTGGTAAGGGCTCGTTAGTCGTAGCTTCTGTTACGACTCCTTTAACTTCAATATTCTGGGCTACCAATGGAATACTGGCTAGGCAGAGAAAGAAGAAAAGTAAGAAATGAATTTTTTTACTCATGATTTATTGCATTAGATTTATAAACTCTTAGACGTATAATTCGTTTTGTTAATTGTGAGTGGCAATAGGGAATATTTTCCATCAACATTGCTTACACTGGAAGTCTATTTACTGATGTAACTTAATAGATGTGCTACTCCAATAAGATAAAATAATTTGTTTTTCATTGCATATATAATTTTATATTGTTTGAATCTGGGAGCAAAGGTAGGGTGGTTTAGTACGAGGGACAAATATAATTTTATCAAATACTAATACAATATTAACAAAAAGCATAAATATGAGTAAAAAAGACAATATAATTTCTTTAATGTGATACTTAAATACCATTAATTGACGAATTTATTGGTATGAATATTAAAGCCTGATTTATATAATGCCCTCTGGGATATATAAAAATTTCCGGCAGAAGATAAATGAAATAAAGAATGAATGGCTTTGATTTACTATTTGGTTCCATTGGATCTGCGATAAACTTCATCTTCAAAATTGGGTATATAATCATTTGCTGTTTGCAGGCAGCAAATGGTTGTGCCTTTTTCTCGTTTTAATAATTCCGGAATTTGGCTGATACCATAGTTGAAAGTTGCATATCTTTTCTCTATTAATGTGCTATTTTTAAGATTTTGTTGAAAAGTGATTATGCTAAAATTGATGAACTATAGAAGATATTGCATAAATAGCTGCATGTATATACGAAAATATAAGCTGATATTGTATAAAACTATACGGAATATGCATCTTTTCCTGTTCGTAAAGCACTTGTTACTTTAAAACCAATGAGGTGTTCCTCGGTGTGCATCGGTTTGTTTCTCACCGGAGAAGCTATTGTTTCTCGGTGAGGAAGATGTGAAGGGGGTATTGAGTGCTTGTTTTCCCTCTGGTTTATTATAAATGTTGAGAACAAGACAGTGACAGGAATGTGTAATATTCGAATTTATTCCTTTTAAATGGTAGGTAAAGAAGGAAAAATGTTGCGATTTGATTGGGGAATCATTTAAATAATAATAAAAAAGATTTTTGTACTTGTAAATGCCGGCGCTTTTCTATTCTTTTCAAACGGTGGATGTAATTAATGCCTTTCCAGACTGTTTAGATATTCTTTTTTTAAGAAGAGTCATTTTTTCAGTGAGTAGACTTTTTGTATAATGACTATATTTCAGCAATAATCTTTCAGTATATTGAAAGATTATTGCTGTATTTGTTTCAGTAAATAAGATGAGTATGGAGAAAAGAGTGATTATTTGAAAACAATCTTCATCGGTCTGCCTATCCAGACTTGTGGTTGTTCGAGATTGAAAATAGATGCTATGGTAGAAGCTACATCATATTGCATCATGCTTACGTCATCAAAACGAAGTCCTTTTTTAATATTCTTGCCGGAAATGATGAAAGCTGTTTCCATTTCTTGCATTGTCTTGCCACCGTGTCCTTTGTCAATGCCGCCGTGGTCGGAAGTTAATATAAAAATAGTATCATCAAGGATTCCTGCGTCTTTTACAGCCTGGACAATTTGACCGACATATATATCCAACTCTTTGAGTTTTTCATAATAGGCGGGAGTATCATGTCCTTCAGTATGTCCGGTATGGTCGGGGCCGTCGTAGCAGATGGCAACAAGGGCCGGATGTTTCTCTTTTATATAGGCTGATGCCATATTGCCTAATTCTTTGGGAGTTTTGTTGCAATCGGCAACATGATAATGATAGTTCAGAGAAAGGGTGTCCACTAAATATTTGATACCTTCCCATTCGTAGAGGCAACCGATTTCTGCTTCCGGACGGGCGTCGCGCAGCAATTGGAATACAGTCGGGAAGATTCCGTTCTTGTTCAATACACGCGACGGAAGTTCAGGTGTTTTGGATCCCCATTCGGTATATCCGTGAAGTTCCGGTCCGGCTCCCATAAACATGGATGCCCAGTTGATGGCGC
>USSR01000043.1 GCA_900557355.1 uncultured Bacteroides sp. | reverse complement strand
AACGAAAATGTCATTTCCTATTTTACATATGAAAGTGACATCTCCTCCTAATCTAGCAGCAGCTACAGCTTGGTTAGCTCCTTTACCACCATGATTCATTAAGAAGTTTCCTCCCAGAATTGTTTCTCCTGGTTTTGGTAGACGGTCTGATTTGATAACCATGTCCGTATTACTACTACCTATCACTACGATTTTCTTCTTTGTGTCCATATAATGAGTATTAAGTATTAAGGCGAATTGAATCGTAAACGATGCGCAATCGTTTGTGCAAATATAGAAATTTTTTTCAAAACAAAATATTTTTCTTGCTTTTTTCTCAAATAAAATGTTATTTTTGCAAAAAACAACCAGTAATGAAGAAAACTCTGATTGATGTATCAAAGAAAACTGGGTACTCTATCTCTACGATTTCCAGAGTGTTAAATGGGAAATCAGAGAAATATAGGATCAGCCAGTCTGCTAAGGAGGTTATTTTGCAGTCCGTTAAAGAATTGGACTATCAGCCTGATATAGTTGCGCAAAGTTTGCGCAACAACACGACATATACTATAGGCCTTCTTGTACCGCACATAGATAATCCTTTTTTTGCCAATATAGCAAGTGTTGTCATCCGTGAAGCACAACGTTATAATTATACTGTTATGCTTATTGATACCCTAGAAGATCCTGTTCAGGAAAATAAGGCTATCGATTCGCTTCTATCGCGTAAAATAGACGGCATTATTTTGGTTCCAACCGGTGAAAACCCTTCTAAACTCGAGGAAATTAGTACTAAAACTCCGATTGTGCTAATTGACCGCTATTTTGAGAAGCATAATTTGCCATACGTAGCTACTGATAATTATGTAGGTGCTTATCAGGCAACGAAATTATTATTAGAATCGGGGCATAGTAAGATTCTCTGTATTCAGGGACCAAGTATCTCTATAACAACTAAAGAACGTGTGCGCGGGTATGTTGATGCGCTTCGCGAAGCTGGTTATCAGGATAACGCAATGATAAGAGGAAATGAGTTCTCGATTCAGAATGGTTATATTGAGACTAAGTTGGCTCTGAACTCTACCACAAAACCTACTGCTATATTTGCGTTAAGTAGTACAATTCTTTTGGGAGCCGTCAAAGCATTAAATGAGCATAAAGTGAGAATTCCTCAAGATATGTCTATCATTTCGTTTGATGATAACTTATATCTGGACTATTTGAACCCTCCTATTACTCGTATTGCACAATCACTGGAGAATATTGGCATTATTGCTGTAAAAATGTTGATGCAGAAGATTTTGGAAGAAACTGAACTACATTCGGAGATTCTTTTGAAACCTAATATTATAAAACGGGATTCGATAAAGGTGTTAACTGATAGAAAGTAGTATTTTAGATAATAGAAAAATCCGGCTTAATGTTACCTAAGCCGGATTTTTTAATATTAATATCGTTTTTTATGCTGCCGGATCCGGTGCTTCTCCGCTACCACCTCCTTCTCCTTTATCGTCTCCCTTTCCATCATCAGGGGTGGTGGAACTCTTGGTTTTAGAACTATCCAATTTCTGGATACTTATTGATTTTATCATACCTTTAAACATACTCCCAGGTGTGAAAATTATTTTACGATTCTTTAAGGAGTCCGTAGTCACTTCTTTTTCATCATCCTGACTTTTACACCCGAATGAAGGACGAAACGTTCCGAATTCTCCAAGGCTTACTGAAGCCCCGATTTCCATATAGGTTATCAGCGAATCTATCAATCCGTCGAGTACTGATTTTACAGTACCACGTGGAACGAATCCTACTTTTGTTACCTGATCGCATAGCATTTTAAAATCAACAGTAACCACGTTGAATGGTCTTGCTACATATTTTTCGGCTTTTTCCTTATCAAAGCCAAAGGTTGTTTTCTTGACTACATATTTCAGTGCCATAATTCTTAATAGTTTTAATCGTTAGTAAATCTAGTTATTATTTTGTGATCACGTTGCAAAGATATGCTATCGGAAATTGCTGTGCAAGCGATTTTGAAGAAGTGCGTTAATAAAATAATTAATATTGAAGTAAAACTTTGTGTGATAAGTATTTGTGTGTTCTGCAATGTTTACATAGGCTCGGCCTCCTTTTTTATTAGGATAGTTTGGTAGGCAATTTTATTATATTTCTGTGTCGGCATTATGTTTTTCTCTGATAAAATATACGTTTCGTTAATTATATTGTGACTGACCGATAACTATTCAATAGGTGTGTTTCTTTCTCGGTTATTCTTGAACTCGTTTGGCGTCATTCCTGTAAAGCGTTTGAATGTTTTGCTGAAGTAGCTTGGGTTATTGAATCCCAGTTGCCATGAGATTTCCGCAAAAGAAAGATTTGTCTCAATAATTTTGAGCTTGGCAACATCGATTTTTATTTTGTTGATAAACTCTGTGATACTTAAATTGAGCAGTTTCTTGAGCTTATTGTATAGATGTGTTCTACTGATTTGCATGTGTTCTACTAAGTGGTTGACATTTAAATCAGATTCCTGTATGTGTTCCAGGATATATTGAGTTAGAGTATTGATGAATTCCTCATCTTTATTATTCAGTTTTTCATTGAGCTCGAATATTTTCATATCCTGATAATGTGCGCGGATATTATTTTTAGCTTTTAGCAGATTGGTAATTCTCAAGTTCAGTTCGTCGAAAGTGAAAGGCTTTTCGATATATGCGTCCGCACCGGCTGATAAGCCTTGCAATTCATTCTCTTTAGAAGGTTGTGACGTGATTAGAATAACCGGTATATGTGAATATTCATGTGATGTTTTTATATATTTACTTAAATCATATCCATCCATAAAAGGCATCATAATATCGCTGATAACTATGTCAATAATGTGATTTTTAAGAATCTCAACTGCTTCACGTCCGTTATAGGCGCTTTTAACCTTATATATTTTACAAAGTTTACTTTTTAGGATTTTGTTAATATCCGGATTGTCATCAACTAGAAGTATCGATAACTTTTTTTCTTTTTCCTGATAATTAATGTCTTCTTCTTGTATAGAGTTGCCCAGCAAATAGACTGTGTCGGCGACAATATCAGGTGAATTCACAATATTAGGCATTTTGTCCGGCACAATCATGTCTTTTGTATCTTTTACTAACGGTAATTGAATAATAAAAGTAGTTCCGGTTTCTTGTTTGCTTTCTATGTCGATAGTACCCGATAATAATTGTACTAATCCGTTTACCAGTGCCAATCCGATCCCGGTATTGGAATATTTCGTATCTTTTGAACCTGTTTTATGGAACGGTTGCAGAACAGCTTCGCGTTGTTCGGGATGGATATAAGAACTTGTGTTTTGGCATGAAAGAATGAGCCGTTCCGTGTTTTTATCCACTTCAATACTAAAGTTTATTTCACTTTGGACATCAGAGTGTTTAAAAGCATTGCTTAATAAATTGCTGATAATCTTTTCTATTTTGTCTTGGTCAAAAATCGTATAAAAAGCTTCCGGGCTTGATTTGTATAGATATCGTATTTGTTTTTGCTTGAAAACAGGAGTGAATAAATCGAATATAACCTTTCCATAACCCATGATGTCTGCTTTTACATATTTTATACTGGCATGATCTGTTTCTACAGAGCGGAAATCCAGTAACTGATTGATGAGAAACTGAAGTCGCTGGATATTCCGTTTGATGATATTTATTTCCTCTTTTTCCAATTGTTTTTCTTTCCCTATGGATATATCTTCGAATATAGCCATGAGTATGGATAAGGGAGTTTTGAATTCATGGGTTATAAAAGTGAAAAAATTAAGTTTATGCTTATTCAGTTCTCGTAAGTTATTCTTTTCCATTCGTTCTATCTTGATATCCATTTTATCTTTCATACGTGTCCTGTAGAAACGAATGATCATATATGCTATGCAGATACCTATAATGAAATAAACAAATATCATGAATTTGCTAGCGAGAAAATGGGGCTGGATATGAACATTTATTTCACGTTGTTCAATGATTGAGCCGTTCTTATGAATGACCCGTACATGAAACTTGTATTTCCCCGGAGGAAGTGTATAAGTAATGGATTGTGGCATTTGTTGTGCAATATTCCAATTCTCCTCTATGCCTTCCAGACGATATTCGCAGATATATTGTGATTGATAATTATCATTATAGTTAATGATTAGAAAATCAAAAGTAAGTGTATTCATGTCATGTTTTAAATCAATATTAGAGGTGTTGTCGATGTTGTTTTCTAATATTCCGTTTTTATCCGGTTGTATATGCTTGTTGAAAATTTTAAATTCGGAGAAAGTGATATGAATATTTTGTGTAGTGTTAGTTTGGTTTAATTCTTCCGGATGGAAAAAGCAGACTCCATTAATACTTCCAAAGTAAATAGCACCATCAGTATCTCTGTATCCTGAACATGCGTTAAATTGATTTGAGATAAGATTGTCGGCTACCAGATAGTGAGTAAAGCTTTTGTTGTCGGGATTGAAACAGTAAATGCCATTATCTGTACTCATCCATAACAGCCCCGACAAATCTTCTTGTATAGAGTAGATATCTCTTTGTTTCAGTTCATTGTCCTTGCCGTATATCTCCATACTGTTGTTGGAGCGATTGTATAACATAAGTCCTCCGTTGCTTGTGCCAAACCATATTCTTTTTCTAGAATCCATAAAGTTGCAATAAATATTATCACTGATTATTTCTTCGCATCCTTTTTTTCCTTTCCGGTATTGAGTAATCTTTCGAGTGTCCGGATTATACATGAAAACTCCATCAAAGTGTGTTGCGAACCATAGACAGTTATGAGCATCCCGAAGAATATCATCTACGCGTATTGTTTTAAAAATATGGGGGAGAAAGCGAGTAAACCTGTCATCTTTGAAATGGTAAATATCTATGCCGGAACTAGTCCCTATGAACATTGAATCGTTATTATGAATATATAGTTTGTATATTGAATTATCTGACAGCCCGATACTGTCTCCTGTTATGTTCTTGTAAGACTGGACATGCCGGTTGCCATCTATTTTATGCAGTCCGTCTACGAAATTTCCTGCCCAGATATTTCCTGAAGGATCTTCAATTAATGCATGTACATTGTTTCCATTCAATTTAGGAAAGGTTGATTTATTGAGGTGCTGTATATTTTGGTCGGGATATATGATAGAGATACCGTTATCTTCAGATGCGAACCATAAAGCACCTTTACTATCTCTTATGATATTGCTGATTGCTTTTCCTTTCAATGCTTGTTTCCCATTGTCAGGCAGTATATAGCTGAATTTATTATCAATAAGGCTTGTGTAGTTCACTCCGCCAAAGAAAGAACCGATCCACATCATTTCCTCCCGGCTTTTATAGATGGAATATATGGCATTGTCAGACAATCCGGTTTGTGATAGATTGGAATCTTGCAGATAGTGTTTGTAACTATCATCCGTATAGTCGTAAATGAAGAGGCCGTTTTCTGTCCCAATCCATAAATTTCCGCGCATGTCTTCTTTCAGACAACGTATATAACGGATCTTTTTTCTATCTTGAGATGAGAGAGTAACAGGGAGAAAGGTTTCCCGGCTTTTATTATAACGGTATAGTCCATCTTCGGTAGTTCCCAGCCATATAGTTCCTTGTGAATCCCTGTAAATAGCTGAAAATTGGATGGAATATTGTGGCGATACTTCTGTAGCCGCATACTTCCTTATAATATATCCACTATTGCGAAAGCAATAAATTGTATCTGGAGTTACTCCCCATATATTGCTATTGATGTCAAGGGAAATTTTGAGGAGCCTGCCTTTAAATAAGCGGTTTATGTTTTGTGAACGTTTGTCGTAGATATGTAATCCTGCCGTGGAAGCTATAAAAACTTTTGTTCCATTTTCGGCCATGTCTGACACGTAAAAAGTGCTATTGTCTGGGGAAGGAATCGATGAGAACTTTTCTTTTTGTGCATCATACAAACATAATCCTTCATTGGTTCCCAGCAATAAAGAGTCTTTGCCGATAAAGAGTATGCGTTCAATGCAATTAGATGATAATCCGTCTTCTGATTTATAAAATTGTTTGATATTATATCCGTCATATCGGTTAAGCCCTTTTAAAGTAGCGATCCAGATATATCCATTGTTGTCTTGTACAATATCCCTGACTGCGCTATAGGTCAACCCGTGTTTACTTCCCAAATTATGGAAAATGAACTCATTCTGCTGTGCATAAGTAATAGTCGAGAATAATAGTATCAGGGTTAATGTAAATGTTTTCATGCGTATAAGAATTGTGTACGTCACAAATGTCTGAAATAAAAATGAATTAGACTGTAACTATTGGTTATAAAGTGGTATTCATGTTCACTTTGTGTATTGGTGGTACAAATGTGAATATAAGTATAAGTGAATAATTTATAGTTTTATGGTTTAGAAGCTTTTTTCTCTACATTTGCCATCGAAACCAACTAATTATAATGCCTATGAACAGACCTTCTTTATTTCATGTCAGCGGGATATCCTTCCTTTTAAAGTTGACACCTTCTCTAAAAAAAGAATAATATAATCTTAATGACTAAATTACTAATATTATGAATCAAAGTTATCTACCAAAACTCAAGACAGGTATGGGGAATATGGCGAGGTCCTTTCTGCTGTTATGCCTGTTTTTATCTCTATCGATCGGGAACTTTGCACAAGAAAAGAAAAGTATTTATGGCTACGTCAAAGAAACAGATGAGCAGCCTTTAGTGGGAGTAAACGTAAAAGTGAAAGGCACACAAAATGGAACCATCACTGATATAGATGGGAAGTATACTCTGAATAATGTGACTCCGGGTCAGGTTATCGTATATTCAATGATTGGAATGACAACAGTTGAAAAAACTGTGGGAAATCAGCAACAGATCAATGTCGTGATGAAATCAGGTATCGAGATTGATGAGGTTATTGTTACAGGGTATCAGACACAACGTAAAATTGATTTGACAGGTTCTGTGTCCAGTTTGAATTCCGAACAATTTATGAAAACCAATCCATTAAGTATGGAACAGGCGTTGAAGGGAAAAATTGCAGGAGTTCAGGTGATGAACAATGATGGAGCCCCTGGCGGGGGAATTACCATCAAGGTGCGTGGAGCCAGTTCTATTACAGCGGGAAGCTCTCCTCTTTATGTGGTCGACGGTTTTCCCATTCCGATCTCGGATGATCCGCTTGACAATCCTCTGGCTACCATCTCTCCTGATGCTGTTGAAAGCATTTCTATATTGAAAGATGTATCTTCCACTGCAGTTTATGGTGCACAAGGTGCCAACGGAGTAGTGCTGATAACTACCAAAAAAGGTTCTGCGGGGATGAGTGAGATTTCGGTAAAAGCCTCCTATGGAATTAGTAAACTGGCAAACTCTATTTCTATGTTGGGTGCGGAGGACTATATGCGAGCTTACATGCGGGATATGGTAATGAATGGTCAATGGCAGAATGCAGATTTCTATCAGGAATATAAAGACCAGATATGGAATACAGATCCTTCCCGTTTTCAATTCTATCCGGATCTTTGTCTTCAGAATGGAACCAAACAAAACTATGAGGTTTCTTATAGGGGAGGAACGGAGAAAATACAAAATTCTACGGTTCTATCCTTTATGAATGAAGACGGAATTGCAGTTAATACAGGGTTTAAGCGTTTTTATTTCCAGACGAATAACAGCATAAAACTCCTTCCGCAGTTGACATTGAATACAAATATATCTTATGAACATAATATACGCAGCGGTGCTTTTTGGACAGAAGACAATATCTTCAATGAAATACAGACATTCTCTCCGTTAGTTCCCAAAGAATGGACTTTTCAGGAAATAGATGATAATTTATATTACACAGGTAAAATGGATAATCCTTATCGAAAACTCAAGGATATTGATTATTCTAATAAGAATCATACTTTTTTCGGTCAGGCGGAACTTGTCTATAACATCACAGATAATTGGTTTGTGAAAGCGGGAATGGGTGTACGCACTCCTAAAGGGGAAATAAAAGAATTTGTTCCTAAAACTATTCAGCGAGGTTATGATAATAATGGATGGGCATCTTATGGGACGCAAAATGCACTGAATTTAAGAGGGGTAGTACAAGCAGGCTTTAATAAAGTATTTAACGAAGTGCACAATTTGTCTGTAAACGCTGTATATGAAGCCAATACGAATAAATATGAAACCTTTGGTCAGGAATATTCCCAGTTTAATACAGATTTGGGTTGGGAAGGAATATATGATGCAAAGAGTGGAAATCACGTGAAGTCTCCAACGATTGGTTATGAAAAGGTAGCCATGCTTTCCGGTGTGTTTATGGCAAACTATTCTTATAAAGGCCGTTATCTTCTCAAAGCCTCTATGCGTGCGGACGGTTCTTCCAAGTTCTCTCCGGACAATCGGTGGGGATTTTTCCCTTCAGGTGCTATTGGTTGGAGAGTTTCGGATGAGAGTTTCTTCAAGAATGTGTCATGGTTGAAAAAGAATGTTGATAATCTGAAGCTGCGTTTCAGCTATGGTCAGGTTGGTAATGACCAGATTGCGTCTTATGCTTATGCACAGACGTTGGCGTCAAGTAGTCGGCAAGCTGTCTTTGGTGATGGTACAATCTCTGCATTATATACCAATCGCATGGCGAACCCTGATATAAGTTGGGAAGTGACAGAAGAGTTTAATGGTGGTCTGGATTTGGATATGTTTAATAATCGTCTCAATATTTCTGTAGACTTATATACTAAAAAGACCAAAGACATGCTTCTGGAACAAAATTTACCGCGTATGTCCGGATTTAGTAAAGTGACGAGAAATATTGGTTCTGTTCGTAACCGTGGATTTGAGATCAGTGTGGGTGGACTAATCATCGATAAAAAAGATTTTAGTTGGAATGCTACGATTAATTTTAGTGCCAATCAGTCCAAAGTGTTAAGTTTGGGTACAGAGAACCAAATGCTTGAAAGCCGTCCTGTCGGTTCTGCTTCGGGTACGGAGAATGTACTTATCAAAGAGGGTTATCCGTTAGGACTGTTTTACGGATTACAAATGGAAGGTATCCGTAGTAACTGGTATTCCGATAGTAATGGTGTGGGTAGTGCCGATTCTCCCTGGTGGTATGCAACAGAGAGAGAGATGCCTTACGGATTCCCGTCCTTTGCCGATATAAACGGGGATGGTAAAATTAATATGGAAGACCGCGTTGTGATTGGAGACGTGAATCCGGTATTTATCGGAGGTTTGAATACACATTTCCGCTGGAAGTTTATTGAGTTGGCTATGGATTTCAGTTGGTCGTATGGAAATGATATTATTAATGGTAATATATATAATCTGATGAATAACGGTGATATTCGTAATAAGTCATCTGTCTATTATAAAAATGCTTGGTTTGCTAACAACCCGACAGGTACGTTTACCGGTCCTGGTCCTATTTCCTGGTCAGGATATATGTGGGCAGCGTCCAATTCCGAGATGGTGGAAGATGGTTCCTTCCTGAAGATGAATAATCTGGCAATTACCTGCCATTTACCTAAAAAGATATTGAATGTCTGGAAGATAAAAGATATGTCTTTTACCTATTCTATTAATAATGTGTTCTGTCTCACGAAATATTCAGGGTACGACCCGGAAGTACGTAGTGGAAACTCTATCAGTAATCGGATTTTGCCGGGAGTTGATATTTCATCCTATCCGTATGCAAGATCACATGTATTTTCATTTAATTTTAAATATTAATCTGGTACTGTTATGAAAAAAATATTATTTATCCTTTTATCATCTCTTGTACTGGTATCGTGCGAGGGTTACTTCGATCAGTTGCCGAAAACCGAACTTCCGGCAGAGACATTCTATACTTCCTATGATGCTGCCTTACGTAACGTCGCAATTTTATATGCTAATGCCGGTAACACCAATGATGGAATTATGACGGAAGACCGTTTTATGATGCCATCTCTGATAAACGAAGGTCCTTTTGATCTGACAGCTAGTTCGGGTAGCGTATTGAATTTATGGTCAAAACTGTATGCTTATATTGCCCAGGCTAATCAGATTTTAGAGAATTTGGAGGCACATCAGGACGCTATTGATTCCAGTATAAGCAGTTCCTCATTAGAGAAGGCTGCCATACAAGGCTCTGCTACTGAAATGTTGATAGGTGAAGTCCGTTTTTTACGTGCATACGCTTATTTTACACTTTACCGTTATTATGGCGGCGTACCTTTAATAACCAAACCGACGGGGCCCAAGCCTGCTTACGTGCCACGTGCTACTCGGCAGGAAGTTTTCAGATTTTTATATGACGAAATGGAGTATGCTTTGAGTAAGTGTGCTGATAATAATTCGGGAATCGCTTATGGACGTGTGACTAGGGGAGCAGTAGCTGGTATGCTGGCAAAGACGAAGATATTTCATGCGTCCTATATTCGTCGTGCCGAAATGTATGGAGATAAAATTGCAGAAAATACAACAGGGGAATTATCTACTGTTTCTCTTTATGCAGATGCAGTTAAATTATGTGATGATATTATCTCCGGAGTTTATGGCAGTTATGAGTTGGAAGATTATTATCCAGCCGTATTTACGAAACGCAATAAAGAAATTATGTTCAGTGTACTAGCAGAAGAAGGTAATGGAACCGGTAATAAGATACCGATGGGATTTGCAGGAGAAGCCAAGTATGGAGCGACCAATGGTGTGCACCTGACTTCCTGGCTGACATTATTGTATGATATTCCGATGTGGGAACATAATTATAGTTTCAAGGAGGTATGTCGTGACTATGGGCAGATAGATAGATTTAATGCAGAATCTCCTAAAGCCGGAACCACTCCTAATGATTTACAGAATCTGTATGAAAGCACAGGGAAATATACAATTACGGGCGATTTCACCCGCCGTATGTGGAGCTCTGTGAAAGGGTGGGTCACCGGTCCTAGCAGTGGAAGTGCTCCAGTCGGACTATGGGTATTTGAACCTGCCGGACGTGAACTTGGTACGAATTTCTATATTGAGCCGGGTAAAGGAAATCATTATTCTGAAGATCAATTGAAAGTAATGGAAGTGGCACTGGAAACACACGAAAGAAACTGGTGGCAAAATGAAGCCAATGGAGCAAACAGACCTAACTTGTGGAATTGTAACTGGTGGCAACTTGGCAAGTTCCGTAATTTGAATCCGAGTGAGATCGCTTCGACTTTTGATATTAATTATGCAGGAGTTGATTATCCGGTTTTACGATTGGCCGAGATTTATTTACTCAAAGCAGAAGCCCTGATTATGCAAGGGACAATTTCGCAAGGAGTGAAAGCGATGAATATTGTCCGGAATAGAGCTTGTAATCAAGGCACTGTAAAAGACATGTTTATAAGTCAGGGTGATGCTTCTTATACCTATCAGGAAGGTTCTGTTATGATGATTCCGGAGGATATAAGTGCAAATAATGCATTGAAAGAATTGATGTATGAACGTTTGAGGGAACTTGCGGCTGAAGATGATTGTGGCTGGCTCGATGTAGCCCGTTTTCCGGACATTGCAATGAAAGATCTGGAAGATATTTGCCGTTATCGTGATCCTTTACAATTCTACGCACCTTATGGTGACCCTGCTCGAGGAGAATATTTATGGCATCTTTTCAATGACGAAAAAGTATATCGTGTATTGATGCCTATACCATTTACAGAGTTGTCATTCTTTCCGGAAATGAAACAGAATCCGGGCTATTAACTTAATTGTCAGAATAATATGAAAACATATCAATCGATTTTAATTATGATAATAATGATGTCTGTTATGGCATCATGTGAAAAGTTTGGTTCAGATGTGGAAGCTCCGTCCGTTCAGGTAACCGTATCTCCAGAGAATCCCAAAGTTGGAGACGAAGTGACAATTACAATTTCTACGGATGCCCAATATCTTTCTCTCTTTACGGGAGATGAAGGAAAAATGTTCGAACGTTCGCGCATTAAGGCAATCATGGAAAATGACTGGAATAGTTTCTATGAAAAAGGCTATCGGGTTTCTTATGCGAAGAATGGAGAGAAGACATTATTCTATAAGTACTTCAAAAATTATCAGACTGTTGAAGAGGTGAAAAAGGATTTTGAATTTTTTGGTGCGATAGAAAATATCCAACTGATTCCTTATAAGAAAGGGGATTTTCCGGAAGCATTGATGGAAATGAGCTATATCGGGACTAATCAGTTGAAGTTTACAATATCAGATCGCAGGATTCCTTCAGGCATACGGATGAAACCGGATATTCATATTTTAGGAGGCCTTGATAATCAGCCTGGTAATACGGTGATTGAGAGCCGCTTTGTTGCTTGTGATGCGGATCGTGCTATTCGAAAATATTCTAATGATCCTTGGGTAGCTGCCTATTTTGGATTACATACGGAGCAACTGGCGGATTTTGCCGGACATGCTGCCGGTTATAAATACAGCACTCTTATGGACGAACGTTCTTATGGAGCATTTCAGACAAATGATCCTCTTTCCGGCAGACCGACAGAAGGTTTCTATAAACTTGGAGAGATGTATAACCGTGATTCATATTTGCAGCAGTTTCTGAATGATGGAGAAAAGCTAGTGCTCCGTCAAGTCGATATGTATGTGAATGGGCGTCCTACTTATGCAGCAGCTGATGATTCACCTTATAAATATGATTTGGATGGGGATGGAATAGATGAGGCTTACGAATGTGAACTTAATCCTGCAACAGGCTTGCCCGTCCACGAAGCAGATTATGCCAAGTATAGAGGTTTTCAGGGAGACGTATACCTTTCGTTTATCGAAATGGGAACGGACGAATATGAACCGTGGCATACAGGTGTTTCTTTGGGCTCTGTATATGCGACTGGAGGAATTCAGAAAACTTATAAGTATATTTATACCGAACCTGGTGAATTTACCATTACGGCTGTAGCTACCAATGTAGGTGATAAGAACTATAGTGGTATAGATTATAGCGATCAAAGAAGTAATTCATTGAACGATTATGCTCACAAAAGATCTTTAAGTACATTCAAGATAACAGTGAAAAATTGAACTTATGAGAATGAAGCTTTGTATGACCGTTTTGTTGGCTTGGCTAGTTTTTTGTGGGAGTACAGTGGCAGCTGTAGTCCCACGAATTGAGGTCAATCCAGATGGAAAGGGGCTTAAATTACTAGTTTTCGAAAGAAGCGATCATCACAGGAACTATGTCGATCGAGGAAAGATTCTGGGAGATTTATATTTTAATTACCTTGTTGACAATAAGACTTACTCTGTTAAGCTTTCTGATTTGCAGTCTGAAATACTGGAAAATACGGCGGGAAAAATACAGATATTCTGGCAACTTCCTGCCGGAGTCCGGCTTTATCAGACCTTCACTGTCAGTGGGGAAGAGATTGAATGGGATATTGAATTCTTCAACCGAAGCCATCATACGGTTAATATTCTGGATATGTGTCTGACAGTGCCGATTGGAGCAATTGATGAATCCGTACAAGCTTGTCAAAACCTGAATAGGCATTTCTCTTTAAATGGAAATTCTTCTTTTCTCTATTGGATACCATATACCGGTCAGGGGGACATTTTATTGATGTCAATGAAAAAAGGGACTGCTATGGAATATGCAACTTGGGATGGTAAGTATTATTTGCATGCAACGAATGTTGTCGATCGGGCGAGCGATACCTGGAGAATACCTTCTACCTCAAAGACGGTGGCCCCTTATCAGCGTTATCTCACAGGCTTTAATTTTACTGTAGCCAAAGACCACACTGATTTAAGGGGGAAATTGTATGATAAAGGAAATGTCTTGGTGAAAGTTGCTCCGGGAATGGTAGTAACCCCTGAAATGGAAGTGTATTGTGCTTTACAGACACAGTTGCCTGTTGAACAGTTAACTGTTGAGTGTCCGGAGCAAATCAAAGTAGCTAATATAGGCAAGACGAAAGATAACAAGTATATTTATAAGTTTCGTTTTTCCCGTTTAGGTGAGAATCTGATTACGGTAAACTATGGAAACGGACAAATGTGTTATTTGGATTTTTTTGTAACAGAACCTTTAGAAACGCTCATAAAGAAACGTGCCCGTTTTATTGTAGACAAACAGCAGCATCGGGATTCGACGAAGTGGTATAATGGTTTGTATAGTTTGTGGGATATGAAAAAAGCAGAACTGCTTTCACCCGACTATTTAGGAGAACTTCGGGAAGAATTTATGGTGGGAGGTTCTGATGATCCTTCGAATAGTAAGCCTATTTATGTAAGTGAGAAGAATGTGATATATCCGGATAAGGATGAAATAGCTTCGTTGGAATATTATCAGAAGAATTTTGTTTGGGGTAAACTGCAACGTACAGATAAGGAATTCCCTTATCCGTATGGTATCTATGGAAGTGAAAACTGGTATCAGAATCGTAGTGGTAAATATGGAGGATATGAGGATGGAGGTTCAGGCAAAGGACGCATGTGGAGAACGTTTGATTATACCACTCATTTTGCTATTTATTATAATCTGTACAGGATTGCGAAAGATCATCCGGATATGGTGACTTACCTGGATGCGAATGGATATTTAGAACGGGCTTACCGTACGGCGATGGCCTATTTTGAAGTGCCATATAATATATTGATGGGAAAGCAGTGGGCTTTCCACGGTTGGACTGACTGGGCTTATAAGCAAGGAAATTTTCATGAAAGGTATTTGTTATATATTATTTCTGCTTTAGAAAATACAGGCAGGAAAGAAGCAGCAGCTAGATTACGTCGCGAATGGGAAAAGAAGGTGACATATATGATTTATGAAGATCCCTGGCCGTTCGGTTCCGAGATGTTTGTTGACCGCACTGCCTTTGAATCCTCCTATTACATTGCCGAATATGCAAAATTGAATCCGATGCAACCGGAGGAGCAATTCTGGTATGATAAGAATAAGAAAAAATGGTATTCGTATACCTCATTTGACACTGTCTCCATAGAGCGTTTCATGCAAAATCAGTTAGATGGGAATCTTGCTTTGCGCGGAATTTTTGAACCTGGATATGCCAATTTGGGTACGGCATGGAGCGGACAGTACGTAAATCTCGATTATATGACGCAGATGGGGGGTGTGGCATTGCTGGATTATGCGTATAAATTTTCCAGTGAACCGGAGAAGTATATTAATTATGGCTATAATTCTTTGTTAGCTTCATGGGCGTTGATGAATACAGGTACGCAACAAACTGACTTTGGATATTGGTATAAAGGGAAAGAAAATGATGGAGCTGTGGGCTGGGCGTTTTCTCCTTATCAGAATTCCCGTACCTATATGAGTTACATAAAAACCGGACGCGCCCCGTGGCGATATGATGGTGAAATAGATCACGGGCTTACGGGAGGAATTCATGGAGCCGGAGTCTATTTAGTGGATGATCACGATTTTGGGCTGATAGCTTATGGAGGCAATGTGGCTGTGGATAAAGAAGGAACAATTAGTATGGTTCCGTATGACGGAGTACGCAGACAGATACGGTTTCTTACACCTGTCCAATTTTCGGTAGAATTAGAGCAGGATGGTTTCAGAAAGGATTATCCTGTTACGTTGAAAAAAACAAATGAGCTTGCTTTTGTCATCGAAAATCGTTCTGGGAAACCTCATCATACAAGAATGACTCTTGAAGGTAAACTTCCTGAAGGAAAGTATACTGTTATAGCTGGACAAAAAGAAGTGGAAGATTTTGAAATAATGAATCAGGCGCATCCGTTTTGTCGGCTGGAAATACCAGTCATGGATAAATATACGCAAGTAATAATTAAAAAGAAATAGGAATGAGACATCTATTAGTAGGATTTAGTTTGTGCATCTTGTCGACGGCTTGTGTGGAGGAAGAACAGCAGATCATCCCCATCCCCTTTAATCAGGTAACGTTAACTGATGGTTTTTGGAAAGAAAGAATGAAGACAGAGATAAGCGTTACAGTCCCTTTTTCTGTTTATCAGAGTGCACCGGCTGTTGAACGCTTCAGGCGTTGTGCTGCTTTTCGTGCAGGTAAACCCACCGAACTGCCGGAAACACATCGCTTCATCAGTTCAGATTTATATAAGGTAATGGAGGGAGTTGCCTACTCACTTATGATACAGCCGGATGAGAAACTGGAAAAGTTCATGGATGATGTGACAGAGTTGATCGCTGCTTCGCAACAAGAAGACGGGTATCTGTACATTTCTCATATTTGTGGTAATCCTGATCCTCGTGAGATGGGAGAGAAACCTTATTCTTGGTTGGTGCATAGCCATGAACTCTATAATGTAGGGCATCTGTATGAGGCCGCTGTTGCTTATTATCAGGCAACAGGTAAAGATAAACTGTTAAATGTTGCTATTAAGAGTGCCAAACATGTGAATAAGGTTTTCTTTGAAGGAGGAGATCCAAATTATAATAATGGAAAACCGGTTAATCAGGCTCCCGGACATGAGGAAATAGAACTGGCTCTTTGTAAATTGTATCGGGTGACGAATGATCCATTGTATCTTGATATGGCTAAAAAATTTCTGGAGATTCGCGGAGTTACTTACCGTCCGGAGGGTGAAGGGGTGATGGCAGCTACTTATGCACAACAACATGCACCGGTCAGCCAACAGACGGAAGCGGTGGGACATGCCGTGCGTGCGGCTTATCTTTATACGGCTATGGCACAGGTGGACGCACTGACCGGACTCCATGATTATGACAAGGCACTTCAGGCTATATGGAATAATCTGGTAACAACACGTATGCATATAACCGGAGGGCTGGGTGCAGTAGAAGGTATGGAGGGTTTCGGTGCTCCTTATGAGTTACCTAATCTGACAGCTTATAACGAGACATGTGCTGCTGTAGCAAATGTGTTTTTTAATCAAGGATTATTTCTAGGTAGCGGTGATGCGAAATTCTGGGATATTGCCGAGCTGTCTTTATTCAATAATGCTTTAGCCGGAATTAACTTGAAGGGGGATCGTTTCTTCTATGTGAACCCTTTGGAAGCTGATGGAGAAAGGCGTTTTAATCATGGTAATGGTGGCCGGGCCGAATGGTTCGGATGCGCATGCTGTCCTCCTAATATCTCTCGCCTCATCCTGCAAGTTCCGGGATATATGTATGCTTATAGTAAAGATAATATCTATCTTACTCTTTATGGTGGAAGCAGGACAACGATTCCTTTGAAAGGAGGAAAAGTTGCTTTGGAGCAAGAATCAGGGTATCCATTTGACGGAAAAGTACGCCTTGTTGTTATTCCGGAGAAGAAAGAACGTTTTTCAATAAGCATGCGTATTCCTACTTGGGCAACGAAAGATGAATTTGTGCCGGGCGGACTTTATCCTTACGAAGAACAGCGGCACCTGCCAGTTGAGGTGCGTGTAAACGGAGAAAAAGTGAAGTATGTGATGAAGAAAGGTTTCGCAGTAATAGAACGTGACTGGGTGAGTGGCGATATAGTAGAGCTTGAATTGCCAATGCCTGTTCGTTTTGTCGACTGTATTCCGGAAGTGGAGGATAATGTGGGGAAAACTGCTGTGACACGTGGTCCATTGGTTTATTGTGCGGAAGAAATAGATAATGGAAGACCTGTTCAGCAATTATTCTTGGGCGATGCGACGGAAGAAAAGGCACAGGTTACGATTGAAGAAACCGGTGAACTGAAGGGGCTTGATTTTATAAAAGTGGGCGGAATTTCTTTAGTGCCTTATTATGCCTGGTGTAACAGAGGAGATAATCGTACAATGCTTGTCTGGCTGAATAAGGAGGTTTCGACTGTAGGGTTGCAACAAGGAGAAATGAAGTATATGGATTCGATTGGGAAAATATCGGCTTCGTCTGTCGCAAGTGGAAATGCAATATCAGAGCAGGCAGTTTGCGATGGGAAAGTGGCTACTTCTTCTGCTGATTTTAGTTTGGAGAGATGGGTCTCTATTCCTGCAGAGAATGGAAAAGGACAACAATTGACGTTCGATTTTAAAACTCCGTATACTTTAAACTCTCTTTCCGTATATTGGTTGGAGAATCCTCAAGAAAACATTCTGCTACCTGTAAGCTGGAAGGTGGAATATAAATCAAAAGGAATCTGGAAAGTTCTTGAATTATATGTTACAGATTCTTATCAGTTGGGTAAGGACAGGTTTAATGTTATCCATCCGAGTAGTAATGTTGAGGTAGAGGCTATACGCTTGAATATAGATGCTCAACAGGGAAAATCCGTAGGTATCTCTGAAGTTCGCTTTGAATAGTAAATAATGAATGTGTCAAAAACCTGAAGCATTTTTCTATAGCTTCACTTTTGACACATTTTTTTAGTCGCTTTATTTCTTTAAATATACTACCGTCTTACCTCCTCCATACTTTCGTATCATTCCTTCTTCTATGTGCTTATTCAATAGCCCGATAGCCTTGTCCCGATTTATTCCGGTCAGTTTCATAAAATCAGTTCGGGTGACGCAACTTTCTTTTTCTAGGTGTTGCATAAGGACAGTGCGGCAGTTGTCTTCATCGAGACTACCGTCGTTGCGATAGGGGGATTCCATACGTTCCAACTGTAACGGTTCCATGCTTTCGCGGAATTTCTTGTTGACACGAAGGTTTATCTTATTCAGATGGATGGAAGAAGAACGGATTTCTTTCTTTTCCATTACTGGCCGCCCGCATTTCAGAGATAAAGAGAAATGGCCTAATTCTCCGACTTCCACAATCCAGCCTTGCTTTAACCAATGCTGTAATTCGTCAGTAACTGCTTGCAGGCATCCTTCAATAGTGGCTTGGCTGAAACCATTGCTTTTAGATACTAACTCTATGAATTTCTTGGCATTAAGAGTTCCCGATGGAATCACTCGTGCGTGAAGTGGCTGCTGTTCATCCTTTTTTTGTGGGTTGCCACTGGCATAAAGATCGTAATAAACACTCATGTTTTATTTTGTTTTTAGTTATTCAGTAAATATAGTTTCCGATTGTCTGATTTTATTCGTCGGACTATAGTCCGACGCAACATTGGCTATAGTGTTCCTTTCGTCGGACTATAGTTCTTTG
>USSR01000042.1 GCA_900557355.1 uncultured Bacteroides sp. | reverse complement strand
TCAGTGGTACCTGAGTTTAAATCCAAGAATTCACCGCGGTTTGAGGTCTTGGATAAATTATAAGATAAAAAGGTTAATCATATAATTATTTATAGTTAAAGATAGCGAGTTAAAACAATACATTGAATTAATAAAGAATTTGATAATAAATTAAAGTCATCTATGTTCAACTTAGATAAATTTATAGCTGATAGTGTAACATTTCGTTCGGTCAGTATGTTTGCTAATGATATTGAGGCACACAAGGAAGAACTTATTCAGGAAATAAAGGGAAAGTCAGTTTGTGTAATTGGAGGTGCTGGCTCAATTGGGGCTTCATTCATTAAGGCGCTACTCCCTTTCGAACCAAAGAGTATAACGGTGATTGATCTCAATGAAAATGGAT
The DNA here is from genome assembly GCA_900557355.1 of uncultured Bacteroides sp. Lineage (GTDB taxonomy): Bacteria > Bacteroidota > Bacteroidia > Bacteroidales > Bacteroidaceae > Bacteroides. The sequence continues at coordinate 19,010 of USSR01000042.1, read as the reverse complement.
TGGCAGAACTTGTACGTGATGTGAGAAGTATAGAAGGGCTTTATTGTCCTGATGAATTCCGTTGCTATACACTAAATTTTGCAGATTCTATTTTTGAACGTATTTTCCGTGAAGAAAAGGGATTTGATATTGTTGCTAATTTCTCAGCGCATAAGCACGTACGTAGCGAAAAGGATAAATATAGTGTACAAGCTCTTATTGAGAATAATGATATCAAGGCAAAGAAACTTATGGATTTGCTCACAGTATATCCTCCTAAGCACTTCTTCTGTGTTTCTACAGATAAGGCTGCTAACCCTGTAAATATTATGGGAGCTAGCAAACGTATTATGGAAGACCTTGTAATGGCATACAACAAATACTTTAAGGTTACAACGGCACGCTTTGCTAATGTTGCTTTCTCTAATGGTTCTCTTCCTGATGGTTGGATTCATAGACTTCAGAAAAGACAACCTTTGGCAGCACCTTTGGACGTTAAACGTTACTTCGTATCTCCTGAAGAGTCTGGTCAGATTTGTATGCTTGCTTGTATTTTGGGAAATGGGGGTGAGGTATTCTTTCCTAAATTAGGTAAAGATCAAATGCTAACATTTTCAACAATCTGTGACGATTTCGTAAAAGCAGAAGGCTTTAAGAAAATAGAATGTTCCGACGATCTAGAGGCAAAACAATATGCTGCTAATATGAGTTATGAGAGTAATGCATATCCAGTAGTTTACTTTAATTCTGATACTACAGGAGAGAAGTCTTATGAGGAATTTTATATTCCTGGCGAGAAAATAAACATGGAACGTTTTTTAGCTTTAGGTGTGGTTGAAGAAACCTCTAGAAGATCAATGCCGGAAATCGAAGAATTCTTTTTGGAACTTGAAGATATCTTTGCTTCAACAGAATTTACTAAAGTACAGGTTGTAGAATCGATCAAGAGATTCATACCTAACTTCGAGCATGAAGAGAAGGGAAAGAATCTTGATCAGAAAATGTAATTTTTACGATATGGGTAATTCGACAAGTAAACAAACGTATAATATAAAATAAATATTATGGCTTATAAAATTCCTCTTTTCAATCTTAATTTCGATGAACGTGAGGCTCAGGCAGCTTATGACACTATCAAGTCAGGTTGGATTTCTACTGGTCCTAAGAATGCTGAACTTGAACAAATGTTTATTGATATGTGGAAGGTAAAATATGCCGTCAGCATGTCTAATTGTACAGATGTGCTTCACGTATGTTGCATGGTTTGTGGCTTTGGTCCTGGCGATGAGGTAATTTGTCCTTCTCTCACCTTTGCTGCTTCTTGTAATTGTATCCGTTATGTTGGTGCAACTCCAGTTTTTGCAGATGTTGTGGGTCCAGAACATATTAATATTGATCCTAAGGATATTGAAGCAAAGATTACCTCACGTACCAAAGGTATTGTTGTAGTTCATATGGCTGGTTTTCCGGCAGACATGGATGCAATTATGACTATCGCCCAGAAGTACAACCTCAAGATTATCGAAGATGCTTGTCATGGTCCTCTCTCTGAATACAAAGGCAAGAAGCTCGGCACCATTGGGGACTGTGCAGCATTCTCATTTTTCTCCAATAAAAACATCTCTACAGGTGAAGGTGGTATGTTCATCACTAATAATGAGGAGATGGAGAAAAAGGCACGTCTTATTCGTTCTCATGGTATGAGTACCATGTCTTATCAGCGTGCTTCCGGTCATGCTACGGAGTATGACATCACTTGTCTTGGCTACAACTTCCGTATGGATGACATACGTGCTGCTATTGCTATTGAACAACTTAAGAAACTATCTAGCGACCTTAGGAGTCGTATTACAGTTCGTAAGCGTTATGTAACACGTCTTACAAAGAATCCTCGCATTGCTGTACCTTTTGCTGATTGTGAAGAGTTTACCTCTAACTATATTTTCCCAATAGTTATTCTCGATTCTACTAAAGAAAAACGTGATGCACTTCGTGAGTATATTCATGCAGCAGGCATCCAGACTTCCGTTCACTATCCTGCAGCACACAAGTTTTTTACTTACAAAGAGCTAGATGTTGTGCTTCCACAAACAGAATACTGCACCAATAATGAAGTTACACTTCCTATGTATGCGGCACTTACCATGGAGCAGGTAGATTTTATTTGTGATACTGTAGAAAAGGGTATTCAAGAAATTTATGGATAAAAAAGCTATTATGGTTTTTGGAGTCGGTGAACTTCAAAAATCAATTATAGGACGTGCACACAAAATGGGGTTATTCGTAGTTGGTATAGATCCACGTTCTGATGCTGTTTGTAAGGGCGACTGCGATGCCTTTGAGGTTGTTGATGGACAGGATCTTATTCGTACTATCGCCCTTTGCCATAAATATAATGTGAAGGCGATAGTTACTTTAGCCACAGATAAGCCTTTGGTTATGATGGCTGATGTAGCAGAGAAGTTGAATTTTCCTTTCTGTAGCGTGCGCACTGCTATGTGGTCTACGGATAAATTTCAAATGAAGCAACGTTTTATGGAAAGTGGCATTCCTTGTGCAAAAGGACGTCTCATTTCCAATGCTGATGAAGTTGAGTGCATGGAATTTCCGATTATTGTAAAGCCTCGAGATAATTCTGGTTCTCGTGGTGTAAAACTATGTCGTAATGAAGAAGAACTGCAAGACTCAATTAGTGAGGCACTAGAAAATTCACGTCTTACAACTGTTCTTGTCGAGGAGTTCATTGAGGGGCGTGAGTTCAGCATCGAATCGCTACACTATGATGGAAAATCTGAAATAATTCAGTTCACAGAAAAGAAAACAACAGAGTTCCCTTACAATGTAGAGCTAGGTCACAAGCAACCTGCTAACCTCACTGATGACCAGCGTCAGCAGATTTGCAATATTATTGATATGATTGCGGAATGTATGCAGTTTAAGAATTGTCCTTCTCACACGGAACTCAAGGTGAACGACCGTGGCATTTTTGTCATTGAAACCAGTCCTCGTTTGGGTGGTGATTATATCACTTCAACTCTAACTCCTCTTTCTACAGGCATCAATATCGAAGATCAGCTTCTTCATATTGCTCTTGGTGAGTCTGTTGACACAAAGACGGGGCGTGTAGAAAAAGCATCTGCTGTTCGCTTCTTCTATTTTCCCCAAGGAAAGATAGAGTTAATCTCCTCAGAGTTTGATAATGTTATCAATTGGCCGAATATTGTAGCCTTCGATTTTAAACTCCATGTTGGCGATAGCATCAATCGAGTTACTAGTTCTCTAAATCGCTATGGGCAATTTATAGTGGAGGCGGATGATAGAGCAGAGATAGATAAGTTAGTAGAAGAATATGAAATGAAGTTAAACAATTTTATAACTATCAATTAATGCGCAATCTTGTCATATTTGGAGATACACAATATGCGGAACGTCTTTATAAGTACATTGTACTTGAAGGTGTAGATCGTGTTATAGCATTTACCCAAGAAAAAAATTTTGTGTCAAGGAAAAGTATTCAAGGAATACCTGTCATGAATTTTGGAGAACTTCATTATATAATGAAAGAGGAATTCGAAATAATACTCGGCATAGGCTACACAAAGATGAATCTGCTCAAAGCGGAAATCTTTAAGAAATGTAAGGACTTAGATTATCTCATAGGTTCATACATTTCTAAAAATGCAATTTTATATTCTGATGATATAGGTGAGGGAACATTTATTGCTCCTGGAACTATTATTGGACCAGGTTGTAGAATTGGTATTGGCAATTACATAGCATCAGCAGTTGTTTTCTCTCATGATAATATTATTGGAGATTATAATTTTTTCTCAACAAACTCCGTTTTTGGAGGATTTGCTCAAGTGAACAATAATTGTTTCTTTGGACTTCATTCCACTGTAAGAGATGGAGTCTTAATTAATGATAATAATTTAATAGGATCTGGTGCAAACGTTTTAAAAACTATTGATTATATAGGGGGAGTGTTTGTAGGTAATCCTGCTAAGCAACTTCTTGATAAAAAGTCATTTACTACTAGAATTTAGTCAAAATGTATAATCATTGTGATTTTTACAAGATTATATACTAAACTAAAAAATATTGTAATATTGGGAGTAATGATTTGTAGCTTGATACCGTTGGTTGCTTTAAACAAATGTATATTATGAAATTAACTCCAGAGATAGAAAATCGTTCAATCCGGATTTCTTCGTCCATTATTCAATCTCTTAAACTGATGGACACAAAGAAGGTGAAGCTTCTTTTGGTATTTGATGGTGATAAATTTTTGAGTATCCTCACAATTGGTGATATTCAGCGCGCCATCATCAAGGGTGTAGACTTAAATAACCCTATATCAATCATACTTGATACTCATAAAAAGTTTGTTACCCCTCAAGAGTCTCGTGAGGATATCCGTAAGAAAATGCTGAATCTTCGTGCGGAATGTATGCCTATTGTGGATGATTCAGGAAACCTCCTTGATGTCTTATTTTGGAAAGATTTGTTTGAAAGCAAAGGTACACTTGATAGTCGAAAATTAGATTTGCCGCTTGTAATAATGGCTGGAGGTAAAGGTACAAGATTAAAGCCGCTTACTAATGTTATACCAAAACCGTTGATTCCCATTGGGGATAAAACTATTTTGGAAACAATAATGGATCAATTTGAATCGATCGGCTGCCAGAAGTTCTATATGTCAGTCAATTATAAATATGATATTCTACAATTTTATTTATCACAGTTGTCTCATGGTTATAATGTTGAATTTTTTAAAGAAGAAAAACCGTTAGGTACTATTGGAAGTGTTTCTTTGTTGAAAGATAAAATTACGTCTCCTTTTTTCGTTTCAAATTGTGATATTATAATAGATCAAGATTTTAGAGATGTGTATGATTATCATGTAACTAATAAGAATGATATTACTATTGTTACAGCTGTTAAGGGGTTTCAGATACCTTATGGGGTAATAGAAACTGGGAAGGATGGAATAATGATGTCTTTAACTGAAAAGCCTGAATTAAATTATATGATAAATACAGGAGTATATATATTACAGCCTGAATTAATTGATGAAATTCCACAAGATACTTTTCTCCATATAACTCATTTGATGGAAAAGGTTAAGGCCCGTGGAGGAAGAGTAGGTTGTTTTCCAGTTAGTGAAGGAGCGTGGAGAGACATGGGTGAATGGTCTGAATATTTGAAAATGATAAAAGTACTGTAGTAGGATATGAAGTTATTGCTTATAGTTGGCAGTGCCAATGATGTGTTTATTGTGAACATGGCCAAGTGGCTAAAAGCCTCAATGGAGGAAGATATTGATATTGATGTGTTTGAGTGGTTAGAGGACAAGCAACAGACGCCTACTAGAAAGTACTACAATGAGGTATGTTCTGATGCTACTTACTATCGATTCTGTTATTCTGGTTACGGTACGGCATTATTCCCTTTTTTACAGAGCTGTGCATTAAAGCACTTCTTGAGAAATAAGTATTATGATATTATTCATTGTCACTGGATTACCCCTTCAGTTATTATCAGTGCTAAGGGAATCCGTAAGCATTGTAACAAGATGATGTGTACCTTTTGGGGAAGAGAATGGGTGTTGATGAAGATTTTTAATTCAAATAAAGTTTATAGGTATTACCTTAAGACATTTCTTCAACTTGTTGATATAGACGTAAATTCTGCTAGCTTTGGAAGCAGGATCTTACCTTTATATCCTTTTATGGAGTCGAAATTTCGATTGGGTAATCTTGGAGCAGCAGCAGCTGATAGCATAAACAGATTACTACAGAAGAGTAATAGTGATGAGTGTAAGAATTATTATGGCATACCTACGAATAAAATTAGCGTCCAAATAGGCTACAGTAGTAAAATTCTCCATCAGCATCTTTATATTATTAAAGAGTTGGAGAAGCATCCTCAATTAAAGTCATCTATTCATCTCCTCGCTCCGATGACGCGTGGCGGTGGAGGCAATTATATCGATGAAGTTGAGAATGCACTCAAGCAATCAGGGTATACCTACACATTGTTGCGAGACTTGTTTTTGACGGAGGAAGAGGTGGGCATACTTCGATGTTCAGCAGATATTATTCTTCAGTTATCTACTACTGATGGTTTTTCACGCAGTATCATTGAGGCTTTTTGTGCAAAATCTATTATAATTTATGGTAATTGGCTAAACTATGAAGACCACCTAAGCGCAGGGGGATACAAAGCCATTGCTGCTGACTCAATAGAAACTGGAATCAACAAATTGTTAAATGTTGTAGCTAACATGAGTCAATATAAGGAAATGGTAGAATCTAACTCGGTAGTCGCACTTAGATCTAGCTCTTGGAGCGAATGTATTAGAGATTGGGTGGATATTTATAGGTCTGTGATGTGATGTGGCGATTTTTTAAGGATTTCATGATATATGGTTTTGCTTCTATATTCGGAAAATTGGTAGCAATCTTCCTTATGCCTATATATACTAGTATATTGACAAAAGAAGAATATGGAGCTATGGCTTTAATTACATCATGTAAGGGGATTATCGACCTTATTTCGAATCTAAATATTCATTCAGGTATTGCACGTGACTATTACGAGGATGGAATTGACCAAAGAAAATTAGTCTCCACAGGTTTCTTTTCTATCCTATGTATATCAGTTGCTATTTGCTTTTGCATGATTCTGAACCGTTCTTGGGGGTTGACATATGCGTTGGGACTTGAGAGAAGGTATATGACAGCCTTTGTTCTGATGTTGCTAACCATTCCCTGTGGCAGTTTGATGTCCTATTTTTCTATTATGACGCGTTTTAAGAAGAAGCCTGTACTCTTTTCCATAGGAACTATTCTTCAATTAGTGGTACAAATAGGCATATCGGTTTATTGTGTAGTTATTCTGCGCACGGGTATCATGGGCATTTTCTTAGGTCTGCTGCTGAGCGAGATATTTGCTTTCTGTTACTTCGGTTTCATTAATCGCGTTCTTATTGGTTGGCATTTTACTCCTTTCTACATCAAAAGAGCGCTGTGTTTTGCTATTCCTACTTTGCCTGCCATTCTTGCAGGCTGGGTAGATAGTTCTGTAGGGCAGATTGTTATTGGTAAGACAATTTCAAAGGCTGATCTTGGTGTCTATTCTGTCGGTCTTTCTCTTGCATCTGTTTTCACATTGGTTAGCACGGCTTTGCAAAATGTATGGGGTCCTTTCTTATATGAGAATTACAAGAAAGAATCCTTCAACCGCGATCTTCGTAAGTTATTTACGGTAATTATCTTTACTCTTATATTCATATCCATCCAACTCTCACTTTTTTCACATGAAATAATTCTTTTTTTGAGTAACCCTGAGTATCTCGATGCGTGCAAGTACGTCACCCTTCTCTGTATACCTATGGGCGTTTATCTTCTTTTCCCAATAGCAAGTTCGGGTGTTTCAATTTCGCGCGACACTAAATACATTGGAATATCTTATGTTCTGGGAAGTTGCATGAATATGTGCGTTCTTTACTTTACTATTGGTTCCTTCGGAATCATAGCGGTACCCCTCTGTTTGGCTTTATCTCGTTGTATCACATATGCATTATTGTACAAGGTATCTGAACGTAAAATTAGTTATAAGATTCCCAACTATTTGCTGTTTGTATTCATTGTGATTGTAGGTATTTGTTTTACATTGCTTCAGTTCAATCTGCATTTTGTTGTCCGACTCTCCATCGCTCTCTGTGCTTGCGGTATTATGTGCTACCATATATTGATTAAGGTGGATATCAAGAATCTATTATTTTATAAAATAAAAAATAAATGACCCGCAAAAATATCTCTCAGAATCACGACTGTTACGGCTGTGGCGTGTGTGCCGTTTCTTGTGGCAAGAAGATTATCAAAATCCGCCTAAACGAAGATGGATTCTATGGGCCATATATTGACGAATCTGAAAAGTGTACGGAATGTGGCATTTGTTTGGCTGTATGTGCCTTCTATCATGAAGAACGTGCATTGGAGAAGGCCAGCATTAAGTCTTGGGCAGCATGGAGCAATGATGAAGATGTTCGCAGAAAGTGCTCGTCAGGTGGAATTGGCTTTGAAATAGGCAAGCAATTGATAGAACAGGGTTATAAAGTCGTTGGTTGCCGCTATGATATTAAAGAGCAACGAGCAGAACATTATATTGCAAATACTGTTGAGGATTTAGTTCAGTCGATTGGAAGTAAATACGTTCAAAGTTATACAGAAGACGCTTTTAAAAATATAAACCGAAGACAGAAATATCTCATAACAGGTACCCCTTGTCAAATTGATTCATTTCGAAGAATGATTAAGACGTTCCGTTGTGAAGAAAACTTTATTTTGATGGATTTTTATTGCCATTGCGTCCCATCTCTGAATGCTTGGAAAGCATATATAAAAATGTTAGAGCCAAAGATAGGAAAAGTTGTTTATGCAAGTTGGCGTAATAAATTTGAGTTTGGTTGGCACGACAGTTGGCTGATAGGTATTGATGGGGAAAAGAATTCAAAACCTGTGGATTGGCATGATAGCTATAATTTGTTAATTAAGGGAAAAAAGACCTTTGTACAATCTCGTATGTCTCAGGGAGACATGTTTTATCAGTTGTTTCTTGGGGATATGGTATTAGGTCCTCAATGTCAAAAGCAGTGTAAATATAAATATGATAAGTCGTCTGCAGATATTCGTATTGGAGACTTTTGGGGTGAAACATATAAAAATGACGAAAAAGGTGTCAGTGCTTTAGTTAGTTTTACAGAAAAGGGGCGTCAAGTTATCGAAGGACTAAAAGAAGTGACTCTTATTGAACATCCTTTTGACGTAGTTGCAGAGGGGCAAATGAAGGAGAATGCGGAAGCAGCTCCTTTGTCGAAGTTGATGATTGCTGTCCTTCGGACTTATCCGTCGGTACTGATAATAAAAACCATACAGCTTGCAAGTAGGGCTATACAAAAGTTTAACCATATAATTGGCATAAAATGAAAAAGGCTGGTATCGTAACAATATACGATGTTCCCAATTTTGGTTCCGTCTTACAGGCTTTTGCCACTCAAATGATTATATCCGATTTAGGATATGAACCAGTGTTTATAGATTATAATCGCTACAACCAATGGCGAGTAGAACATGGGGGAGCAACAAAGAGTTCATTTTGGAGGGCTGCTATACGAAAAATAGGATTAAAAGCTGACCATCGAAAGGCTATAAAACTTGAGAATTTCAAGAATTTATATTTTAATAGAACGCATACTTATCAAGATTTGGATGAACTGAATAAAGAAGATTGGAGCGATTATGAATTGTTTGTAGTGGGTAGTGATCAAGTTTGGAACACGAATTACATGATGGGTGACTCCTTTTATCTGTTATCCTTTGTTCCTAATGCTGTTCCTAAGGTTTCTATTGCATCTAGTTTTGCGATGAAATCTTTGCCATATTGTTATTCAGATAAATTCAAAGCTTATTTGCAACGTTTCTCTTCTCTTTCTGTCAGAGAAGTGAATGCACAACAAATCATCAATGAAGGACTAGGATTGAATACGGACGTAAAGCTGTTGTTAGATCCAACACTTCTCCTTTCAGGCAAAGAGTGGAATGAGTGTTTGGCTATTTCTCCTCGAAAGAAAAAAGAAAAGTATATCCTATTTTATATGTGGGCATATGCTTTTGAACCAAGACCTTATATATATGAGGTAACAAAATACTTTCAAAAGAAACTTGATTGTAAAATCATCGCTTTAGAAGGTTGTTATTCAACATGTCCTACTGACTTGAAAATGGAAAACCGTACAGATTCTACCATTACCGAATTTCTTCATTTGTTTGCTAATGCAGAATTGGTAATTACGTCTTCATTTCATGGAACAGCATTTGCGCTTAATTATGGTCGTCCATTAGTTTCTATTGTTCCAGAAGGGGGAGATGACAGGCAGACAAGTTTGATTGAAAATCTTGGCGTATTGAATTGTGCTGTTAAGATAGGGACTACCGTAGAACAAATTAGTCCTTGGTACGATATCGACTCCCAACAAAAAAGAATAGAATCGTTGAGAGAAGATTCTCTTTTATGGATAAAAAGAAACTGCAAAAGTCTAGTATGAAAAAGAACTTGCTAATAATTGATGTCAATCCTTTTGGAGATTTGACAGATACTGTAAAATGGGTTGAATATCTCAAAGTGGATTGGAATGTGACTGTTCTTTGTTTTGCAGGTAAAGACGGAAGCAAGGCGAACGCAGACGGATATAGATTGATTCAACTTCGGAATTTTAGGAAACGACAAATTAAAGGTGTTTACTTTATTTTATACTCACTGTTCTATCTTCTATTCTTTAAGGGAAAAGTTGTAGTTGAGTTTTTTCCCTTGTGTGAGATTTATAAGAAGATATTTTCAAAGAAAAAAATGCTTCTTGATGTGAGAACTTTGTCAGTGTCATCTGATGAGAGTATTAGGAGCGCTTACAATGCAAGGATTAAAAAGGCTTGTTTGTGCTTTGATAAAGTCACAGCTATCTCGGAAGGAGTGGTACGACAAATAGGACTTAAAGGGATTGAAATTCTTCCATTGGGGTCAGATGTAATATCTTCAACAGAGAAAGTATTTACTGATTCTATTCGACTTTTGTATGTAGGTACGTTTACAAATAGAAGTATTGAGCAAACGATTGAAGGTGTGATAGCATTTCATAAGGAACACTCAGAGATTCCCATCAAATATAATATTGTTGGTTATGGTAATGATAATGAGGAGATATTTTTTCAACAAATTATCGACGAAAATGGTGCAGATGAATATATACATATTATAGGTAAAGTTTCTCACGATGCGTTGAAAACATACTTTGATAAATGTAATGCTGGTTTTTCTTTTGTTCCTATAACTGATTATTATAATGATCAGCCTCCTACTAAAACATATGAGTATTGTCTATCTGGAATGTTTTGCATAGGTACAGCTACTACAGCCAATAAGCAATTGATAAATGCCAATAATGGTGTTCTCATTTCAGATACAGCTGAAGGGGTTAGGAACGGATTGAAATATTATTGGGATAATAGGAGTTCGTTTAACCCAAGAGTTATTATGAAAACGTTGGAATCATGCACATGGGAAAAAATAGTGCTTGAACAGTTTGCACCAATTCTTTCAGCTTTGTAATTATTATTAGTTATGATATATTTCATATATTGCCTTCTCATCTTCATAATGGTAAATTTGGGAGATAAACATAAAGGTAATCTAGTTCTTTTTCGAATTGTTCCTTGCCTTTTGTTTATAGCAATAGTCGGCTTTCGTAATTATACTGTAGGTGTAGACTCGGAATCGTATAGAACGCTATATTATGCTATTCCTAATCAGGATTATGTATGGATTGAAATTGGTTTTGACCGGTTGATTCGAATTTTTGACAGCTTCCATTGCGAATACAATGTTTTATTTTTAGTTAGCATCAGTCTAACTGCAATACCAATATTTATTGTATTAGAAAAGAGCGAATCATATACACTATCTGCATTTATGATGTATACTTTAACCTTAATAACTGTCATGAATGGTATGCGTCAGTGTATAGCTGTTGGTTGGTTTGTCTTAGGAAGTTTGTTTATAAAGGAAAGAAAATCAATACCTTTTTTCCTGTGCATGGGAGTGGCATTATTATTTCACTATTCGTGCATTATACTATTTCCTCTGTATTTTATAATCAATAAAAAGCTAGATAACAAGGTTTATACTATAATATATGTAGTTTCTTTTGTTTTCTGTTTTGTTAATCCTATAACTTATGTATCTTCCTTTACTGATTTTATCAGTATTTTGGGGCGGGATTTCACAGATCATACATTAATTGGCTCCAAGGGCTTGTCGATTTGGGGGTTTATATATAATAGTACAATAAATGTTCTTATTTATTATACTATGCTAAAGTTCAAAGCATTTGAAAAAAATCCTGTTTGGGCAAATTGTGTGTTTGCCTCATTTGTGTTGAAGAATATATCTTTCAATATGCCAATTGTAGGACGTATGATTATGTATTTCGATTGGCTTCAATTCCTTTTAATTCCATTAATGATTAATCAGTCAAGAGTAGACAATAAAGCAAAAGCAATATATAGAGTAAGCATAATATTTCTTTTCTTGATAGGTTTTGTGTATAACATTTTCTCTGTTGTAATGAAAATGGTTCCGTATGAGTATTGTTTAAAGCTATTTATATAATCGTTATGAAGATATTGCATATTGCAGCTATAAAAAATGACCCTTGTAGTGGAGTATGTGTAGTTGTCCCTGCGCATATTAACCATCAGAAAGATAAGGCTAAAGTTGCTCTACTAAATATAGTGAATAGTCCTATTGATGAAATAGAGAAACAGTTTCTATACACTGGTGGAGATTGGACAAAGAATGTTTCTGAAGAATTTATGGAGCCTGATATAGTCATCTTTCATGAGGTTTATCATATTGAATTTGCAAGAATTGCAAATTCTCTTAGGAAACGAAACATTCCGTATGTAATTATTCCACATGGTTGTTTGGTTGTTGGTGCCCAACATAAAAAACGATGGAAAAAAATAATTGCTAATATATTTTTCTTCCACTCCTTTATATATAAGGCTTCTTCTATTCAGTACCTGTCTGAAGATGAAAGTAAGAATACATTATTCAATGTACCTAGTTTTGTATGTACCAATGGTATGGAAATACCCTCAGTTCACAAGGATAAATTTCATGACAATGAGATTATTATATCTTATGTAGGCAGGTTGGAATATCGTGTGAAAGGATTGGATTTATTAATTGAAGCGGTTAGTAGGATAAAAGATACGTTAATAGATAACCATGTATTAATACATATATATGGTCCAGATAGAGATGCTTCGCATTTGAAAATTAAAAAATTAATAGACCAATATCATGTTAATGATTTGATAGTCGTACATGATGCAATTCTATTTGAAAAGAAAGTTTCCGTTCTTTTGAATTCGGATCTTTTTATTCAGACATCGCGCCATGAAGGTATGCCCATGGGTATACTTGAAGCAATGAGTTTAGGTATTCCATGTATAATAACAAGGGGTACATCTTTAGGGGATATAGTTGAAAAGAATGACGCAGGGTGGGTTGCCGATAATAATGTAAACTCAATCTCGGATTGTATTATTGAGGCATTGAAAAAGAAAGAAGAATGGGAATGGAAATCTAGAAATGCCAGAAATTTGTTGATTAGTAGATACTCATGGAGTATAATATCAAGAGAGATGTTGAATTTCTATCAAAAACATACAAACATCTAACATAAGTATTTATTACATGATTTTTGACTGAGATATCTATTTTTCGACTTTTGCCTTCATAAAATTTAAACTATTAGATTATTAACATGAGTGAGTTTTATGGTGAATTTTTATTTCATTATCAAACAGATGTTGCTCTATGGAAAATTTTGATTAATGCTTATTGTATTTCAGAAGGGATGAGTATTGTAATTTCGTAAATGGTATCAATGACAACTAAAAACGTCTTTGTAAATCAGAAATGGAAGATATTCGTTTAAGTTTTATATCCGTAACAAGTGTTTCTTTTAGTGAATCTGCTCCAATCATTGAAATTAAATTTTGATGAAGTGGATGTTCTTTCCGCTCATCTTATCTTCGTTTTTTGATTAACGGGATTGAGATAAATAAAATAAAAACTCAATTGGATAGTTTTATCTGTCTTCTTCAAAGTTTATGTGCCCTGCGGAAAGGATAAGCTCTAAATTGGGTGCATTTTTTAGTGAATACTAATCTATTAAAATAAATATGACTTATTCTGTTTTAATGTCCGTGTATAAGAATGATGACCCGGACTTTTTGAAGATAGCTTTAGAGAGCATTTACGATTATCAGACACGTAAACCTGATGAGGTAGTCGTTGTATGGGATGGTCCATTAAAAGAAACTCTTTACAATGTGCTTATCGCATTCCAAAAGGGACGTGAGGATGTTATCAAGTATTATCCACAGGAAGTGAATAGAGGTCTTGGTGAGGCTCTCCGTATCGGTTCTGAACTTTGTACAGGTGATTACATTCTTCGTATGGACTCTGATGACATTAGTGATTCTAAGCGATTTGAGAAACAGATAACTTTTGTGGAAGCTCATCCAGAGATTGATGCTGTAGGAGCAGACATTGCAGAGTTCGATAGTGATCCCACAAAGGAAAAAATGCGTACTCGTGTTTGCCCTGCGAAGCATGAAGAAATTATGAAAATGTGTAAGAGGCGTAATCCCATGAATCATGTTACAGTATGTATAAAAAAAGCATCGTTATTGAAGGCTGGCGGATATCAGACACTTTTGCTTTTGGAGGATTATCTCCTATGGATTAATATGATCGTTGCAGAATGCAAATTGGCAAATATAAATGAATCGCTTGTTTATGTACGCGTTGGTAACGGATTTGATGGCAAACGAGGTTCAAAGGAAAGAATAGTCGGGTGGTCGAAGCTTCAAGACATAATGTTGAAATATGGTATGATTAATCATTTTGATGCTATGATGAATAAATTTTATATTCGTGCCTTCGTAAATACTCCAACAAATATTAAAAGAAGACTTTATCAAATTATTCTTAGAAAATAATTTGATGTCCGACAGTATAACGGGTAAGCACTCTGTTTAGAGTTTAGATCTAATTTGAGCACAAACAATAGATAATCGTGTAATTCTACGATTCTGTAAGTATGAATGATAAAAATAAAAAAGACGAAGTTATTGCTTTGGCGATTAAAGCTGTAATGATCATAATAACAGTAGTAGTAGCGACTGCTGCTAAAGTTGGGCATAGACATCTAAGAAATTATATCCAGAAAAAACGTCAGCAAAAAGTGGATAATGGCTGGTTGGAAAAGAGTCAATGTAATAGCTCGGTTGGAAGTAGTTATTTAAAGTTAGATATTGTACAGAATATGAAACTTCCGTCAGATAGATATGTAGCTGTTCCTTTGAGTGAAACAGAAGAAATGGAATGGAAATCTTTTTTTTCTTTATTGCGAGGAGAAACCATATGGGGCGGATTAGCTGCTTATTCTTGCGATGATCTACTAAAATGTGATATTCCTTTGTCAGAGTTATGCAAAGCTAAAGATAATCCTTCTTTAATGAGAGGATATTCTGTAGAAAATGGAAAAATCTCAAAACAGGCTAAATTTGAAAAAGCGGGTGCTTCTTCTGTTGTACCATTAATGATTTATCAGTGTATGTCGGTAATAACTTCCCAATATTACCTACAGGTGATAACGGAGAGATTATGTACAATTGACCAAAAGTTGGACGAAATATTAAACTTCCTTTCAGCCGGTGACACTTCTAATTTACAGGTTGCTTATGACTATTTGTTAGAACTTAATTCGAAAACATCATTTGATATTGCAGACAAAACAAACGTACTTAATTTATCTAAATCTATTGAAGGAACCAGGGTAAAATACAAAGGTTTTCTAACTAACATTAAGGAGCTAAATATAGAATCTAAAAATAAAGATATAGAAGAGGCTAAAAGTAAAATCCTACGTTTGAAAGATTCCCACTATTTTGATTATTTGGAAGTGGTTATGAAATCGGAAGTACTGTCTTATATTGCGAATGTGGTTTCTTTGAAAATAGCAAAAAGTATGAATTCTACAGAAGATACTGAAATCTTTATGAAGAAATTGAGTCTTAACTACTGGAATACTTATCAAGATCAATTTGAAAGATTGAGATATGATGTTATAACTTATCTTGAATTAGCTGCAAAGGATTCATGGTTTGAATCTAAAAAAATACAGAGGATGAAAAAGGAACAAGAAGCTATTTTTGATGAAATTAAAGACTTATTGGTAGACATGCAAAATAATCTTGATCGACGCATCGTTCAATATTTAAAGGTTGACAAAGATGGTTCGATAAAGAAATATATGATGATTGACCAAGATAACTAATAGAACAACCAATGACTACTTTATTTGCAATAGCCATTCTATTGTTTGTTTCAGAATTGCTATATTTCCGTATTGCCGACCATTTTAATATTATCGACAAGCCTAACTTACGTAGTAGCCACACGAGTATCACTCTTCGTGGCGGTGGTATTATTTTCCTGTCAGGTGCATGGCTTTATACAGCTTTCTATGGATTTCTTTATCCGTGGTTCTTAGCAGGACTCACAGCTATTGCCGGCATCAGTTTTGTGGATGATGTACATAGTGTGTCTAATAAATTCCGATTGTTGGTTCATTTTGTTTCTATGTTTCTGATGTTTCAGGATTTTGAAATATTGAACTTGGAGTCTTGGTGGATTATTCTAATAGCTTTGGTCGTTTGTGTAGGCATCATCAACGCCTATAATTTTATGGATGGTATTAATGGTATTACAGGTGGATATTCACTGGCTGTATTACTACCTCTTCTCTTGGCAAATAGGACGTTTCATTTTATAGATGATTACTTTCTATGGGTAGCGGTTTTAAGTGTATTGGTGTTCTGCTTCTTTAACTTCCGTAAGAAAGCGAAATGTTTTGCCGGTGATGTGGGAGCTGTGGGTATTGCCTTTATTATTTTGTTCGCATTGGGAAGATTGATTTTACTGAATGGAGATTTTACTTATGTATTATTTCTTGCCGTATATGGGGTAGACAGTGTATTGACCATTATTCATCGAATCATGTTGCATGAGAATATCGGTGAAGCACACAGGAAGCATGCCTACCAATTGATGGCGAATGAGTTGAAAATCCCTCATGTGGTAGTTTCTCTTATGTATATGATATTACAATTGTGTATCTCAATGGGATTGATACTATTACCTATTAATCACTGGATTTATTTTTGCAGTACAATCATAGTGTTAACGCTTATGTATATACTGTTCAAAAGAAAATATTATTGCTTGCATGAAGAATATTTAAAAACTAAAATAGGATAGGAACTATGAAAATAGACAAAAAACTGCTCGATGAAGTTTCTAGCAGGGCTAAGGCGAGTGAACGTTTGCGTATGAATTATAATTTACACACTTCACTGGATGCTAAAGCACAACGTTTACTGAATGCTTTAGAAGTAGGAACAGTTTTGCCGATTCATAGGCATCGGCATACGGCGGAAACCTATATTTTGCTTCGTGGAAAGATTCGTGTGATGTTCTACAATGAAATAGGGGAAGAAACAAAGAATTTCGCACTTGATCCCTTGCAGGGAGATTATGGTGTTCATATTCCCATCGGACAATGGCACACATTGGAAGTATTGGGAGATGATTCGGTGATTTTTGAAGTAAAAGACGGACCTTATATGCCTCTTGAACCGGAGGATATAATGTGTTAATAGTAAAGGATATAGTAGAATAATGTAAAAAATAATCAAAGGAAATATATGCGAAGAATAAAACAATTAAGCTATTGTATATTGGCGGCTTTACTCCTTACGGCTTGTCAGTCTTACAAAAAAGTACCTTATTTGCAAGACGCGGAAGTCGTGCTGTATAGTACTCAGAACGATCAATTGTATGATGCCAAGATTATGCCAAAAGATTTGTTGACGATTGTAGTATCATGTACCAGTCCTGAACTGGCAGCACCTTTCAACCTGACAGTAGCTACACAAGGTAATGTTGCTTTGAACTATACCACCACTCAGCCTGTTCTGCAGCAATATTTGGTGGATAATGAGGGAAATATTAACTTTCCGGTATTAGGTGAACTTCATGTGGGCGGATTAACAAAAAAGGCAACCGAACAAATGATTGTGGAAAAACTGAAACCTTATATTACGGAGACGCCTATTGTAACGGTACGTATGGTGAATTATAAGATTTCCGTGATTGGTGAAGTTGCCCGTCCCGGTACATTCACGATTTCCAATGAAAAAGTGAACATTCTGGAAGCTTTGGCAATGGCAGGGGATATGACTGTATATGGTTTGCGTGATGATGTTAAGCTGATACGTGAGAATGCCAATGGTAAGCAGGAAATTATTCCTTTGGATCTGAATAAAGCGGAGACTATTCTTTCTCCTTATTATTATTTACAACAGAATGATATCATATACGTAACTCCTAATAAGGCGAAAGCAAGGAACTCGGATATCGGTACTAGTACAAGTTTGTGGTTTTCTGCTACTTCGATCCTTGTCTCCATTGCCAGTTTGTTGTTTAACATTTTGAAATAAAAAGGAAGAGTTATGAAGGAAGAAAAACAAAACGTGAAAGGACCTGAAATGACTGAGGAGCAGATTGATTTCCGGGCACTGCTTTTTAAATACATCATTCACTGGCCCTGGTTTGCAGGTGCGGTGTTGCTTTGCCTTGTTGGTGCATGGTTTTATCTGCATTGGGCTACCCCCATTTATAATATTTCTGCCACCGTTCTGATAAAGGACGAGAAGAAGGGTGGAGGTGCAGGACTTTCTTCGGAATTGGAGGATATGGGATTGAGTGGTCTAATGACATCCTCTAAAAACATTGATAACGAGCTAGAAGTTCTGCGTTCGAAAACACTGGTGAAAGAGGTGGTTAATCAGTTAGGGTTGTATATAACTTATAAGGGTGAGGATGAGTTTCCTGCTAAAGGTTTATATAAGAACTCTCCGGTGCAGGTAAGTCTGACACCTCAGGAAGCTGAAAAACTGAATGCACCGATGATGGTGGAGATGACCTTACAGCCTGAAGGCAGTATGGATGTGAATGTGACTGTGGGTGAGAAGGGGTATCAGAAACATTTTGAAAAGCTGCCTGCTATTTTCCCGACTGATGAAGGTACGCTAGCATTCTTCCAGGCAACTGATTCGGTAACTTTGCAGGATGGCACGAAAGTTCCTAAGGTAGAGAAGAATGTACGTCATATAACTGCTACAATAAGTAAACCGATGAGAGTAGCAAAAAGCTATTGCAATAATCTGTCCATCGCTCCGACTTCTAAGACTACTTCCGTAGCTGTGATTTCATTGAAGAACTCCAGTTTGCAGCGTGGACAGGACTTTATTAATCAATTGCTTGAAATGTAT
>USSR01000041.1 GCA_900557355.1 uncultured Bacteroides sp. | reverse complement strand
AGGCCAACGCTGGCTACTTCGAGACTGTGCGTAAGTCGGTTGTGTACAAAAACGCTGCCCGGAAGAGGGAATACTTGCGTCTTGTTCTGTAATCTGCGGAAAGGAGCCGAAAAAATGAGACGGTCATAGTCCCGCTGGAATTCGGATCGGTTTTCCTGTCGTTCTTCATGGAATTCTTCCATCCCGAAACGTTTCGCTGATATTAGTTGTTTCCAATTCATCATTTTTATTTACGATTTAACGATTTGCGATTTGATGATTGATGAATGTGTCAATTGACAGTTGGTACATTAGCACCTCGCCTTATTAGCACATTATTTATTATTTAACTGCAAACTTAACTATTTTTCAGTTCAAAATGTGTATTTTCGCTTGTTAAATCTGCTGTCCGAGATATTTGTCGTTAAAGATAAAATAGGTTCGGGGTTTTGACTGAATCGGCGGTAGACTTGATCTGGATTAATCTTTTTACTTCTTATTTATATGAAAAAACAGGTTACAGCCTTTATCTGTATAATCGTTTTCAATTTTGAAGCCATATTCGCTTCTACTGATTTCTCTTTTAAAAGGTATCAGGTGGAAGACGGACTTTCGCACAATACGACTTGGTGTTCGATTCAAGATAGCTATGGCTTTTTGTGGATTGGCACAAGTGATGGAATGAATTGTTATGATGGTTGTGGCAACAGGGTGTATCGGAATGCTTTGAATAATAAATATTCTTTGGGTAATAATTTCGTCAGTTCCCTTTTGGAAGAAGGGGAAAATATCTGGGTAGGAACAAATTCGGGACTTTATATCTATGACCGTTCTACTGACCGCTTTTCTTATTTTAATGAAACAACACGGTATGGCGTATTTGTCAGTAGTGAGGTGAAGAAAATCATAAAAACTCAAAGCGGTTTGATTTGGATTGCTACGTTGGGGCAAGGTGTGTTTATTTATGAACCAGTGACAGGTGTGCTGACACAGAATAGTATTCATACTTCTTTTGTTTGGGATATCTGTCAGAGTGCAGATTCCCGTATTTATGTTTCTTCAATGCAGGAAGGACTATTTTGTTTTGATGAGAAGGGAACCTTTCTGCAAAATTATCCGGTTCTGTCAGATTCAAACATAGGCAGTCAGAGAATCAATTGTCTCTATAGTATTAAGAATGAAATATGGTTTGGCGTAGGTACTAATTTATTAGGTTGTTATCAGGAAGGAAGCCCGGATTTGAAAATTTATGATGCGTCTGCACAGAATTTCGGTGCTATTCTCTGTTTGCTGGATTATAACGAAAAAGAATTGTTAGTTGGTACGGATAATGGACTGTATCTGTTCAATCGCGACCTTAAAACATTTCGTAGAGGCGATTCTCCCTTTGGCTTGCGGGCATTGGGCGATCCAACTGTTAATGCAATGATGTGGGATGCCGAAGGTACACTTTGGGTGATGACTAACTCCGGCGGAGTGAGTTACATGACTAAGCAATTGAAGCGTTTTGATTACTATTCCCTTATCTCATTATCAGGTACATTAGAGCTTGGCAGGGAGATCGGCCCTCTTTGTGAAGACCAGAATGGAAATATCTGGGTGGGAACCCGGAACGGGTTATGTTTTTTCAATACACAAATTCATTCACTTTCGGAGTATACTTTAAAGAATGTGGATGCGAGATATAACATTCGTAGCTTGCTGCTAGATGGCGACCGCCTTTGGATAGGAACCTATGCGGAAGGGTTGCATGTGCTAAACCTGAAAACTGGAGCAGTAAAGAGTTATGTCCATTCTCGCGATATTCCCTATACAATTTGTAGTAATGATGTCTTGAGTCTCTTTAAAGACCGAAAAGGAGATGTTTTTGTAGGAACAAGTTGGGGCTTATGTCGTTACAATTCGCAATTGGATAATTTTGTGACAATCATTCATGTCGGCTCTATGGCTTCTGTAACTGATATTTATGAGGATATGTACAATAATCTTTGGGTTGCGACCTCAAATAGTGGTGTCTTTCGTTATAATACAGTGAACGATCGTTGGGAACATTTTGAACATATACGTGAAGATACAACAACTATTACCAGTAATTCTGTGATTACATTGTTTGAAGATATGAAAGGAACAATGTGGTTTGGAACCAATGGAGGAGGATTATGCTCATTCTCCAAAGATACGGAGACTTTCATTGACTTCGACCCGGAAAATACATTGTTGCCTAATAAGGTAATTTTCTCTATAGAACAGGATCGGACCGGTGATTTTTGGATTTCCTGTAATGCCGGATTATGCCGCATTAATCCCGTGTCTCAAAAGAACTTTCATTTATTTACCGTAAATGATGGTTTGCAAGGTAATCAGTTTACTGCACAGTCTTCATTGAGATCGTCCACAGGGAAGTTCTATTTTGGAGGAATCAATGGTTTCAATGTATTTGAACCGGGGCAGTTTACGGATAATACCTATCTTCCCCCTGTTTATGTTACTGATATTAGTTTCCCTTATTTGGCAGATGAACAAGAAGTGAAACGGCTGCTTCGTTTAGATAAGCCCTTCTATAAAGCGGATAAGATCCAATTACCCTATACAAATAATAGTTTTACAGTACGTTTTGTAGCACTTAGTTATGAAGATCCACACAGAAATCGTTATACTTATATGTTGAAAGGTATTGATAAGGAGTGGATACATTCATCTAATAATACGGCCTCATACACTAATCTTCCAGCTGGGGAATATGAGTTTTTAGTTTGTGGCTCTAACAATGACCATCACTGGAATGAGAAAGCGGCTTCCTTATGGATTGTGATAACTCCGCCCTGGTGGCGGACTAGTGTCGCTTATTTTATGTATATACTATTATTTCTGTGTACAGCTTGCTATATTGGTTGGCGTTGGAATCTCTATGTCAAGCGTAAATATAAACGTCGTATGGAGGATTATCAGGTTGCCAAGGAAAAAGAGGTGTATAAATCGAAAATCAATTTTTTTATCAATCTGGTACATGAAATACGTACTCCTCTTAGTCTGATTCGGCTCCCTCTGGAAAAGTTGAGGGAAGAGGAAAAAGAAGAAAGAAAAGAAAAATACCTTTCGGTGATGGATAAGAATGTAAATTATCTGTTGGGAATAACGAATCAGTTACTTGATTTTCAGAAGATGGAGAGTGGAGCATTGCAACTTAGCATGAAGGAGTGTAGTATTAATGCGTTGGTGAGTGATATATTCAATCTGTTCAATGGTTCTGTAGATTTGCAAGGGTTAACAATCTGTCTTAGTTTACCTCCTGAAGAAATTAGTGTGATGATTGATTCGGAGAAAGTTAGTAAAATTTTGGTAAACTTGGTAGGAAATGCTATTAAATATGCAAAATCTCAAGTCGAGATGCGGCTAATATTATTGGGCGATAGGGTAAATATAATAGTGAGTGATGATGGCCCCGGAGTCCCTGAAGGTCAGCAAAATAAGATATTTCAGGCTTTCTATCAATTGCCGGATGATCCGGTGGCAACGTCTACAGGTACAGGGATTGGTTTGGTATTTGCCAAATCTTTGGCAGAAGCTCATCATGGAACTTTATCATTAGAAAATAGGATGGAAGGTGGTTCCTCATTTATATTGTCTTTGCCGTTGGAAACAGTAGTAATGGAAAGTATTCCGAATGAATTTGCTGAAATGCAGATGATAGATGTGGAAGGAAAAAAAATGCCGGATTCGGAGTTTGGAAATAAGAGATTCATTGTTTTATTGGTGGAAGATAATGTCGAGTTATTAAATTTGACCAGAGAATTTCTAAGTGATTGGTTTAAAGTTTTTTCTGCCTGCAATGGAAAAGAAGCACTGGAAATACTTTCACGTGAGAGTATTGATGTCATTGTAAGTGATATTATGATGCCCGAAATGAATGGTCTTGAACTATGCAACTATATAAAATCAGATCTAGTTTACTCTCATATTCCCGTTATCTTGTTGACAGCGAAGACAACGTTAGACTCAAAAGCGGAAGGTTTTGAAAATGGTGCTGATGCATATATTGAGAAACCATTCTCTATTAAGCAGCTCCATAAACAAATCGAAAACTTATTAAAACTGCGACTGGACTTCCATAAGTTGATGATTAATCTTTCTGGAAGTCCGACTTCTTCATTGGCGGATTTTGCTCTTTCACAAAAAGATGTAGAATTTATAGAGAGGGTAAATACGATTTTGTCGGAACTGCTTGCTGATGAGAGTTGCTCGATAGATTTGTTAGCAGAGCAGATGAATATGAGTCGTTCTAATTTTTCCCGGAAGATAAAGGCTCTGTCTGGTATGCCGCCTCATGATTATATAAAGAACTTTCGGTTGAATAAGTCGACTGAACTAATCATGAGTGGTATACGAATAGCTGAAGTTGCCGAACAGTTAGGGTTTACTACTTCTTCGTATTTTGCAAAGTGTTTTAAAGAAAAGTTTGGGGTATTACCGAAAGATTATAAAGGATAACAGCTAGTTCCTATCACTCGTGGGGGTGCCAGACGGCTTTTGAAGCAGGGTGCTTTCCTTTTGGGGGATTCCTAAAATGGGAATTCCATTTTCATCCCATTCTATCTTTTGTATGCGTGTTGTCCGACCGTCCAAAACGAACATGTCACGAAGGGCATTTCGAGCGTGGTAAAGTATATACCATTCTTTCTTGTCGGGTGAAGGTATGAAACACAGGCTACCGGGGCCATACACATGATTCTCTGGTGCTTGTTTGAATACAGGTTCCAGAGATTTCTTCCATGAATTCGGGTTGAGAAGATCGCTGTTAGCATCAGCTGTTAATAACCCTACACAATAATAAGGTGTCCAGTTACCGCTTGCAGAGTAATATATTAATAATTTGTCTTTGTTTTTGGAACGGAAAAATTGTGGAGCTTCATTCACATGAATAGGATAACCGGTTTTATTGCCATCTACACTGATCCATTGACATTCCCATTCGTATTCAGGTTTGGATATAAATATACGGTCTGAGGCTAGTGTCCATGGATTTTTCATTTCAGCGATATAGATACATTGGGTTTCTTGATAAATTCTTCTGGTTTCCCATCCGCACCAGATTAGATAACGTTTGCCATTATGCTCGAAAGGATTAGCATGAATAGCCAAGTTATTATTTTTATCGGTCGATATTCTTCCTTTCATGACAAACTCTCCTTTCATGGGATCGGGAGATTCATTTTCTAGCACATATATCTGACGATTGTCTATATTACCATCATCAGCAGCGCAATAGATATACCATTTATTGTCCATATAGTGTATCTCTGGTCCCCAAAGATGAGATATACCCGAGGCATTTTGGGGCGAATATACGTTTTTTTTTGCTGCTTCTGCCAGTTGTGTAATATCGTCAGTTTCCCATAATATGATACAGTCTGCTAAACTTTGAGTATAGTAATATTTTCCTTCATGAAAGATGGCCCATGGCTCGGATCCTCCACCTATGACAGGATTTGTGTAGAAAAGTGTAGAGTCAATGCCTGTTTGTTTATCAGTCTTTTTGCTTTGGCATGATAGACAAACGATAAGCAATATTAAAAATAAGCAATTTTGAAATTTCATAGTGCTTTCTTTGCTAAGATACTTGCAAAGAAAGCACAAATTATTTAATTCTGGAGCTGTTTGATTAGTTTTTATTGTTTGTTAGTTAGGAATTAGCCTATAATTAATACCCTCCTTTCTATATTTGCAATTAATAAACCTTTGGATCCATTGGCTATTAAATCTTATATTAACTAAATTTATTATTATGATGAACAGGAAAGGAAAAAGAATGAATGTTGTTAAGGCATTTTGTTTATTTACTTTGCTTGGGTGCTTCATTGGCTGTAAAGACGATGAAAAGAAGAAAGAGCAATCTTTTAATAACGATTTGCCTATTGAAATTGTGGGTTTTGAACCTCAAGAAGTTACTTCGCGCACGCAACTCCTTATCTATGGAAAAAATTTCGGAGATGACCCCTCTTTGATTCACTTGAAATTAGGAGGTGTGGATACAAAAGTGGTGGGTTGTAACAATGAATGTCTATATTGTATGGTTCCTCGTAATTCGAATAAGGGAACTATCGAGATTTCTATTGGTGATCAGACCGCTATGGCTAACGATCGATTTACTTATATCTCGAATACACAGGTTACTACATTGTGTGGCTATGTAGACGAGACTGGACGTTATGAAGTAAAAGACGGTTCGTTCGACGAATGTGGCTTGAATTGCCCGGCTTGGTTAAGTATTGATCCTCAAAATCCGAACCATATTTATATGATTGAAGAGGCGAATAGTATCCGTTTGATAGATGTGGAAGCGAAAAAAATGTCTACTGTTATAACGGTGGGGCAGATGAATATAACGAGTCCGCGTACTTTGAGTTGGAGTCTGACCGGTGATACTCTATTTGTGAATAACTGGGCAGATTGGGAAGCAGCTCCGATTTCTATTGTTATGCTTTTGAGAAAAGAAGAATTTAAGAAGCCACATGTACTTCTTTCTGGTCGTAATCATATTATTGCGGCAATTACCCATCCAAAAACTGGTGATATATACTTTACTCAAGAATCTGGTGGTGGCGTTTATCAGTATAGTATATCAACGGGAGAGGTGGAACAAATGTTTACGATAGGAGGATCTTGGATATGGGTATATCCTTATTTTCATCCGTCGGGCGACTTTGCCTATATCCTTCGGCCGCGTGAAGGTACTATTTTAAAATCTAAGTTTGATAAAGAAACCAATCAGTTGGAAGCTCCCTCTGTTTTTGCGGGAAACTGGAATTGGGGGCATAGAGAAGGGGTAGGAACCAATGCTAATATGGGAGTTTTGTGGCAAGGAGCTTTTGTGAAAAATGAGGAATATGCGAATCAACATAAGGAGGACATATATGACTTTTATGTAGCTGACGGAGAGTTATGGGGCACACATCCGGGTGATTTGATATGGCGGGTCACTCCTACAGCTGAAGTTATCCGCTATGCCGGTCGTGGAAGCACGGCCATGGATGGTAACCATTGGGGCTATGTGGACGGTGATTTGCTTAAGGAAGTTCGGTTCAATGGTCCGCACAGTATTGCATTCGATGAAGAAAATAAAATCTTTTATATAGGTGATCAGTATAACCACCGTATTCGTCAGATTATTGTTGAATAATAAAATATCCTGTAAATTATGAAACAAAAACTATGGGCTATCATAGCTTTTCTATATTGTTTTATGTTAGGAATAACTGCCCAGCAGAATAACCAAAAACAAATTGTGGTGTCCGGTGTAGTGACCGATGCCAATAATGAACCGTTGATTGGTGCTAATGTGACGGTGAAGAATGTGCCGGGATTAGGTGCTATCACTAATATTGATGGAAAATATACCATTAAGATGCAACCCTACAACCGCTTGGTGTTCTCCTACATCGGTTATGAGACTCAAGAGATTTTAGTGAAAGAGGAACATACTGTCAATGTGGTGATGAAAGAGAATAAGGAGACAGCCTTGGATGAGGTAGTCATCACTGCTACCGGTGCGCAGAAGAAGTTGACAGTGACGGGTGCAGTTACTACCGTCAATGTAGACCGGTTGAAGGCGTCACCTTCGGGTAGCATTTCCAACTCACTGGCAGGAAACGTAGCGGGTGTGATAGCCCGTCAGACTACTGGCCAGCCGGGAAAGAATGTTTCTGAATTTTGGATTCGCGGTATCTCTACCTTTGGGGCCGGGGCAGGTGCATTAGTTTTGGTGGACGGATTTGAACGTGACATGAATGAACTGAACTACGAAGATATTGAATCGTTCACCGTGTTGAAAGATGCTTCCGAAACTGCCATTTACGGTTCGCGCGGTGCTAACGGTGTGGTATTGATTACCACTCGCCGTGGTAAGGTAGACAAGATTACCATTGATGCCAAGGTAGAGACCATGTACAACACCCGTACTTTTACGCCTGACTTTGTGGATGGCATTACCTACGCCTATATGGCGAACGAGGCACGCCGTACGCGCAATCTCGATCCTATCTACACCGGCAACGAGCTGAAAATCTTGAAACAGGGTCTCGACCCCGACTTGCTACCCAATGTAGACTGGATGGACGAATTGCTGAAGAAAGGTGCTATGAGTTATCGTGCCTCGTTGAATTTGAGTGGTGGTGGAGAGAATGCACGCTATTTCGTTTCTGCCAGTTATCTCGATGAAGGCGGTATGTATAAGGTGGACAAGTCTTTGAAAGACTATAACACCAACAGTAACGCCAAACGTTGGAACTATCGTATGAATGCGGATATCAATATTACCAAGACTACCCTTTTGCAGGTGGGTATCGGTGGTGCGTTGAAGAAGATGAACGAATCGGGCTTGACTTCGGATCAAATTTGGACCAGTCTGTTGTTTCAGACTCCCACTAGTATGCCCAAAATGTATTCCAACGGTTACGTGCCAACTGATGCGGATGGTAACCTTAATCCTTGGGTGGCATCTACTCAATGTGGATACAACGAACAGTGGTGGAACAATATTCAGACCAACGTCACTTTGAATCAAAAATTGGACTTCATCACCAAAGGATTGAATTTTGTGGGACGTTTCGGCTTTGATACAGATAACTACAATTATATCCGCCGTTTCAAATGTCCTGAGTTATGGAGTGCTGACCGTTATAGAAAGGATGACGGTTCCATCAACTTCACCCGCCAAAAGAAAGAGCAGGTGATGGATCAGACTTCAGGCAATAGTGGAGAGCGCAAAGAATATTTTGAAGCGGAACTTCAGTATGCCCGCAATTTCAAGGGACATATGCTGAACGGAACATTGAAATACTCGCAAGACTCCAAAGTGAGAACACAGGAAATCGGTAAAGAAATCGTCAATTCGCTTCCTTTCCGTCATCAAGGGTTGGCCGGTCGTATTGCCTACAACTGGAACTATCGTTATTTCTTGAACTTTAACTTTGGCTATACTGGTTCAGAAAACTTTGCTTCTGGTCATCAGTTTGGTTTCTTTCCCGCCTATTCGACTGCCTGGAACATCGCCGAAGAACCCTTTGTCAAGAAGAACCTGAAGTGGATGAATATGTTTAAAGTGCGCTATTCGTGGGGTAAAGTAGGCAACGATAAAATGTATGAGCCCAATGGTGTACAGATACGTTTCCCTTATCTCTACACAATAGGTTATGGCGGTGCCCCTGCTAATATTTGGGGAGATAATAACGGATATTATTCTGCGTTTGGAGGATATAACTGGGCGGATTATGGCTATGGAAGTCTTGGTACTACTCTTTTTCAAGGTTTGCGCTATACATCGTATGCTAACCCGGGTGTGACTTGGGAGATCGCCACCAAACATGATGTAGGTTTGGACATGAGCATCTTTGATGACAAATTCATGCTGACTGTGGATTATTTCCAGGAAAAGCGTAAAGGCATCTTTATGTATCGTAATTTCTTGCCTGCTACCGCCGGTATTGAGGGCGGGATGACCAATCCGAGAGCTAATGTGGGCGCAGTATTCTCTAAAGGTGTCGACGGTAACATGACCTACAAGCAACAGATTGGCAAAGTGCTTTTGACTGCACGTGCTAATGCCACGCTCTCAAAGAACGAAGTGAAGGAAAAAGATGAACAAGAGAACATTTATCCTTATAGGATGGAGCGTGGCTACCGTGTCAACCAGGCTAAGGGACTTATTGCATTGGGCTTGTTCAAGGATTACGATGACATCCGTAATAGCCCCAAACAGACTTTTGGCAATTATATGCCGGGCGACATCAAGTATAAGGATGTCAATGGCGATGGTATCATCGACGACCAAGATCAAGTGGCTGTGGGGGCTACTACCGTACCCAACTTGGTATATGGTATAGGTGTCTCCGCACAGTGGAAAGGTTTGGATGTGAATGTCCATTTCCAAGGAGCCGGGAAGTCTTCTTTCTTTATTGATGGAGAGGGGGTGCGTCCTTTTGCTAGTGGCAACCGGGGTAATTTCTATCAGGAAGTAATAGACGGACGTTGGATTTCAAAAGAAGAATCGGGCACAATAGCTACGGAAAATCCGCATGCCAAATATCCTCGCTTGAGCTATGGCTACAACGACAACAACAACCGCAACTCATCTTACTGGTTGCGCAATGGGTCTTATCTGCGTTTGAAAACGCTGGAAGTGGGCTACACACTGCCCAAAAAGATCGTAAATAGAATCCACTTCAACAACATTCGTATCTACATGATTGGCACCAACCTGATTACGTGGTCGAAGTTCAAGATGTGGGATCCGGAAATGAACAGCAGTAATGGTGCAACCTATCCGTTGGCCAAGTCTGTCACTGTGGGATTAAATGTTAACTTATAACAAAATGAAAGATATGAAATGGTTATATAATATGGTTATCACGTTTTTTGCTGCTGGCTGTTTGACGGCATGTAGTGATTATTTGGAGGTAGATTCCAATTTCAAAGACCGCTTGACAATTGAAAAAGTATTTACTGATAAGGATTATACGGATGCGTGGCTTTCCAATACTTATTCTTATCTGCGAGGCCAAAATCAAGATGTGGGTGGAAAAGAGAGCGTGCCTACGAATTTTGCCGATGACATTTATTGGGCGGATTGGAATAATGAGGGAAATGGTAAATATACCAATGGTAGTTATTATTCTTTTTTCAGAAATGTGGAATACAATGAAAATTGGTATCAGGATTCTTATAAAGCGAGTTATTTAGGAATCAACAAGGCCTGTGTTTTCTTGAATAATATCCACATGAACCAACAACTCACAGACGAAGAACGGGCTGATTATGCGGCACAGGCACGTTTTGTCCGCGCTTATTACTATTGGTTGCTGTTACGCAAATACGGTCCAATCCCTTTGATTCCTGATGAAGGTGAAGACTATATGCAGGACTATGATGGCTTGGCTCGTCCGCGCAACACCTACGATGAGTGTGTGGAATACATCACTTCCGAATTGGTGAAAGCGGCACAAGATCTTCCGTTGGAACGTGGAACCAACAACATCGCACGTCCCACCCGGGGCGCTGCTTTGGCTGCTCGTGCTAAAGTCCTCTTGTATGCCGCCAGTCCGCTAATGAATGGCAATACTGACTCTTATGCGCAGCAAATGGTAGACGACAAAGGTAACAGACTTCTTGCTGCTGAATACGATGAATCGAAATGGGCTAAAGCTGCCGCTGCCGCCCGAGACGTAATGGAATTACCGGGAAATAATGATGGTCATCGCTACCAATTGTATGTAAAGAGCCGCATTACAAGCGGAACCGAAGATTATCCGGAAACAATAGAACCGTTTAAGGATAGAAATTTCTCGGAAAACAACTGGCCATACGGATATGCGGACATTGATCCGTTTGAGTCATATCGTTCCGTCTTCAATGGCGAACTCTCTGCTTATGAAAATCCGGAGTTGATTTTTTCGCGTGTGGATAATATAACTGTTGATAATTCATCAGGAGGAATCACTTCACCGGATGCTATTGCAAATATGGTGCTTCACCAATTGCCTACACTGGCCGGAGGTTGGGGTGTTCACGGAATGACTCAAAAGCAGTGTGACGCGTATTATATGAATGATGGTACGGATTGTCCGGGTAAGGATAAAGAGATTGGAAGAGGAGATGGAAGCAGCCGGCTAACCGGTTACGTGACTTCTGATGATGTGGATGCCGGTCGTTACAAACCGCTGCGTGCAGGTGTGTCTTTGCAATATGCTAACCGTGAGCCTCGTTTCTATGCGTCAGTTGGTTTTAATGGCAGTGTATGGAATATGACTTCATTAGGTAACAAGCAAGGAGCTACCCAGCCTAATCAGCAAGTTTGGTACTATCGAGGGACTTCAGAAGGATATAATGGTGGTAATCGTATATTTACAGGTATCGGCATCAAGAAATATGTGAATCCTTATGATGCCAAATATCAGAATGAGCTTTTGTACAGACAAAAAGCAGAACCGGCTATTCGTTATGCAGAAATTTTATTGATTTATGCCGAAGCGTTGAATGAATTGGGAGAGGGAGCAAGCTACGACATCCCTTCTTGGGATGGAAGTATCACCTATACAGTTAGACGTGATGTGGAAGAGATGAAGAAAGGTATTCAGCCTGTTCGTATTCGGGCCGGTGTTCCTGATTATTCACCTACAGAATATCAGAATCAGGATGTTTTCCGAAAGAAGCTGAAACGCGAACGTCAGATTGAGTTGATGGGCGAGAATCATCGTTATTATGATTTGAGACGCTGGAAGATAGACGCTCCTTTAGAGGAAGAAACGTTGATTTACGGATGTAATATGCTGATGGATGACGGTCATAAAGCTCTATTCCATACACCTGTGGCTATTATGTCATTGCCTGTTCGCTTTGTGGAGAAAAGCTATTTCTGGCCATTTAGTCATGAACAGTTGCAACGTAACAAGCGTCTGACGCAAAACCCGGGATGGACTTATTATGATTAATCTTTATATGACAATGAATATGAAAGAAAAAATATATTATCTGTTATTTGCCGTGTTGATGGCTTTGTTTTGCACGGCTTGTAATGAAGAATGGACCGATGAACAATATGAGCATTATGTTTCGTTTAAGGCACCGATGGATTATGCGAGAGGTGTAACTGATATTTATGTGAAATACAAGCTGAATGGTGCGGTGACTTATCAACTGCCGGTTATTATGAGTGGCTCTACATTGCCCGGGCACGATACAGAAGTGCAGATAGCGATAGACTCGGACACGTTGAAAAGTATCAATTGGGAGTATTTTCACAATCGGACAGATCTATATTATAAGGAGCTTACCTCCGATTATTATGAGGTGGAGAACATGAATGTGGTAATTCCGGCAGATGATTGTGTGGGATTGTTGAATGTCAATTTTAAATTAGGTGGGATAGACTTGGTAGATAAGTGGGTATTGCCGCTTACGATTAGAGAAAGTCCTATCGGCAGTTATACTCCTCATCCTAGAAAGAACTACAAGAAAGCATTGTTGCGTGTTGTTCCTTTTAATGATTATTCCGGTATTTATTCAACAACCACAATGGAAGTCGGTTTTACTGATTCGGGGACTAAAATGACTACTAATACGCGTACGGCATTTGTAGTGGACGAACATTCTGTTTTCTTCTATGCAGGCTTGATGAATGAAGAAGAACTGGAACGTGGAAAGTATAAGATAATCTTCAGGTTTAACGATGACGGGACGGTTACGCTTTCTGCACCTGATCCGGACATTCATTTCAATCCGATAAAAAATCCAACTTGGAAATTGGCGGAAAAAATGGACGTTTCGTTGCCATATCTAAAACATAAAACGATTACTATAGAAGGATTTAAATATGAATTTGATGATGTCACATCTGTTCCTGGTACTCCTATAAGATATGTAGTTGAAGGGACTGTGAATATGGAACGTAAAATTAATATTCAGATTCCGGATGAAGATCAAGCAATCGAATGGTAATAATTTGTAAGTCGGAGTGATATGTATAAATGGATTATATTAATGTCGGGATTATTTGCGTCACTGACCGCTTGTGCCAAAGTTAAGTTGTCTCCTTTATTTTCCGATAATATGGTACTTCAGCAAGAGGCTGAAGTACCTGTTTGGGGAAAAGCATCTCCAGAAATGCGAGTTATAGTGATTCCTTCATGGAGTGGGGAGAAATATGAGAATATAGCTGACAGGACGGGTAATTGGAAAGTAAACATCAAAACCCCAAAAGCCGGGGGACCTTATCATTTAGAAATAACGGATGGAGAAAAAGTAAGATTGGAGAATGTAATGATTGGTGAAGTATGGCTTTGTTCCGGTCAGTCGAATATGCAAATGCCAGTAGAAGGATGGGGCAAAGTGAAAAACTATCAACAAGAGGTGGCACAGGCCAATTACCCGGATATACGCTTGATGACTGTGAGTAATACTATTAGTCTAAGTCCGTCGCAGGAGTTTACTGCTGTCGGAGGAGGATGGCAAGTGTGTTCATCGGTTACTATCCGGGAGTTTTCAGCAACAGCCTATTTTTTCGGTAGGGAAATAGCACGCACGCAGCAGGTACCGGTAGGACTTATCTGTGCTCATTGGGGCGGTACTAATATAGAGCCGTGGATAAGTGCTCAAGCATTGGGCGAAGTTCCCGATTTTGTTGAGCAATTGAAGCTTATCCGAAGGTTGGGAAACAAGGATTGTGATTTACAGGCGGAGGAAGAACAAAGGCAGGCAAAGATTTTGTCGTTAGATAAAGGAATGAGAAATGGAAAGCCTTTTTGGAATACTCTTTCTTATAATGATGAAGGATGGATATCTCATTCTTTCCCCGGAAATATCGAAAAGACTTTTCCTGATTTTGATGGTATTGTTTGGGGGCGAAAGACGGTGGATATTCCAGAACAATGGGAGGGAAAAACGTTGAGTTTACACATGGGGTATGTGGATGACGAGGATATTACTTATTTTAACGGAATCGAGATAGGGAGCACGAAAGGATATACTCGTTCCCGTACTTATGAAATACCGGGTAATTTAGTAAAAGCGGGCAAAGCTGTAATTACTGTTCGTATCGTGGATACTGGAGGAGGGTGTGGCATCGGAGGTGAAATGAAGTTAAGCAAAGATGTCGGAGACTGGATTCTTATATCTGGTGAATGGAAGTGTAAAGTTGCCGCTCAATCTCATATTGACCCAGTGTTTGAGATGAATCCGAATGTGCAAACTGTGCTTTATAATGGGATGATTCATCCATTGGCACCTTACAAATTTCGTGGGGTTATTTGGTATCAGGGAGAGAATAATGTAGGGCGTGCTACACAATATAGGATATTGCTTCCATTACTTATTCAGAGCTGGCGTGAGGAATGGGGGAATGATTTTCCTTTCTACCTTGTGCAATTGGCTAATTATTTAGAGAGAGCAGATGAACCGGGAGACTCACAGTGGGCTGAATTACGAGAAGCGCAGCGCCAGACAGCTTTGTATTATGACAATGTGGGTATGGCCGTTACCATAGACATCGGCGATATGAATGATATTCATCCCAAAAACAAACAGGAAGTAGGGCGTAGACTTGCCTTATTAGCACGTGCCGATACCTATGGTGAGCGGATTGTTTGTAGTGGTCCGGTTTATCAGACTTACCGTGTGAAAGGAGACAGGGTTATTCTCTCTTTTGAGTGTGCAGACGGAGGATTAAAAACGTCTGATGGAAAAAAAATGACAGGGTTTGCCATAGCAGGGATAGACGGAAAATATCATTGGGCGGAAGCTGAAATCTGTGGAAATGAAATCATTGTATCATCGGAAATGGTAAAACATCCTTTGACTGTTCGCTATGGATGGGGAGATAATCCTACATGTAACTTAATTAACGGTGCAGGATTACCGGCCTCTTCATTTCAAACTTTACGTTAAACTTAAAAAAACAAGAAAAATGAAGAAA
Organism: uncultured Bacteroides sp.; assembly: GCA_900557355.1. Classification (GTDB taxonomy): domain Bacteria; phylum Bacteroidota; class Bacteroidia; order Bacteroidales; family Bacteroidaceae; genus Bacteroides. The sequence goes on along the minus strand of USSR01000041.1, from coordinate 4,151 downwards.
CTTAACTTTTTATTTTTAGGCTTATTATCTTTTATGCCAATCTGGGGATGTAACGATGATGATTCATTACCGGAGGCTGTTGTTGAAGTCAAGGAAGGGCATAATGAAGATATTGTATCAGTCATTGATTATGATATTAAGAATGATGGAACACTGATTGGTTCTCAACTTAATAATTTGGTCGGTCAGTCTTATGGGAAAACGCTTTATTTTCCTGCCGGAACTTATAACTTGACGGAGCCTATCGTTCTGCCATTGGAATATACCAAAAATGTAAACCTTATTTTTGATAAGAATGCAACGGTTAAAAGTGATGTCCATTTGGAAGCATTGATTAAAGTAGGTTATTCAGAAACCTATTTTACCGATGTTTCACATCGGCGATTCTCTTATATCGAAGGAGGAATACTAGACTGTTATAATGCAGATAATGGAATTCTAGTAAACGGAAGGAAGCAGTTGGTGCAGATACGTACGATGAGTCTGGTGCGAGGACGTAATACACATATCCGCATACACGTTCCTGAAGGTATTGGAACTGGTGGAACGGGTAGCTCGGATACAAAGATAGATAATGTAACAATTCAAGGCATCTCTTCGAATGATAATGTATACGGTATCTATATAGATGAATCTTGTTGTGATTGTAAGATATCTGACACTTTTATTTATTGTACAAAGGAAGCTTTAGTTACGAAATCTGCCGGTCATATATTGAACAATGTACATATTCTTTCTTGGGATACTACCGGAGGGACCCATCTTGAGGATGGTAAGAATTACCGTTCAACAGTCGGAATACGTATAGCTAGTGGCGGATTTTTTGTTTTCAATCAAGTCTATTATGATACGATTGATAGAGGAATCGTCGTGAATGAGGGTTATAGTCCGGATTTGATGCTGGACCAACAGATTTCTTTTTCATATTTGAATAATTTTGGAACCAGCTTTATTCAGGCAGAAGGGAATAACCCCAATTTGAAAGTGAAGTTGTCCAATTCTACTTTTACTGTATTAAATGATAATTTTAAGATTCTAGATTGTCCTGTTGATTTGGTGGGATGGGATATTGCGGATAAGTTTTCTTTCCTGAATTGTGCAGTTGCTAATTCACAGCGTTTGTATCCTTACGAAACGACTTTGATGCAGAAGCTTAGAGGGGTAAGTTCTGACGGGATAATATGGACAACTTTAGCTAATTATGATATGAATTGGAATGTATTAGGGGCTGTCATTTCTTCTCCAATGCGGAATACCCTTGAGATAGATTTAGCCGATAATTTGACTGTAAAACTTAATTTTATGTTTAAAGGTGTTGAACCTCTCTTGCAAGGTTATGAAGTGCTGGGAGAGGGAGTAGAGGATATTGAATTTGGATATGCTGTTTCCGGTCAGTTCTGTGTGTTGCTGTTCAGGGCAAAAAGGAATGCTTCTTTCAATCCGATCATTTACGATACATTAGGTTCCGGGCGGTTTATGCCGACTCCGTATAAAGGCAAAAAATATACACTTGTTGATTATGGGTTAAGTGATTCGGATATTAAGATTTTATCTCATTAATGTAAGTATCTAAATAATGAAGTGATTATATAATAAGTAATAAACATGAAATATCAATACTTGTTATTAGGCGTTCTATATGGGTTGTTATTGTCTTCCTGTTCATTGTCGGCTGAAGAAGGAGATAAAGAGATGGATCGATATATTGCCAATCTGATGGGAAAGATGACACTGCACGAGAAGTTGGGCCAATTGAATCTTCCTTCCGGGGGTGATTTGGTTACTGGTAATGTAAATAGTGCCGAACTTACGAAAATGGTTCGTAACCAGGAGATTGGAGGTTTTTTTAATGTGAAAGGAATAAGAAAAATTGTTGATTTGCAGCGTATAGCCATTGATTCTACCCGTTTGGGAATTCCTTTGCTGGTAGGAGCTGATGTTATCCACGGTTATGAAACCATTTTCCCGATTCCTTTAGCGCTTTCTTGTAGCTGGGACACACTAGCTGTTGAACGTATGGCACGCATTTCTGCTGTAGAAGCCAGTGCGGATGGTATTTGCTGGACATTCAGCCCGATGGTTGACATTTGTCGTGACAGTCGTTGGGGGCGTATTGCAGAAGGTAGTGGTGAAGACCCTTATTTGGGTTCCCTGTTAGCAAAAGCCTATGTACGCGGTTATCAGGGAAATAATATGCAGGGAAAAAACGAAATTCTTTCCTGTGTAAAACACTTTGCATTATATGGCGCATCCGAATCAGGGAAGGACTATAATGTGGTTGATATGAGTCGCCAACGTATGTATAATGAATATCTTGCCCCATACAAGGCAGCTGTTGAGGCAGGTGTGGGTAGTGTGATGAGTTCTTTCAATTTGGTGGACGGCATTCCGGCTACGGCTAATAAATGGTTACTGACCGATTTGCTCCGGAATGAATGGGGCTTTTGTGGGTTGTTAGTGACGGATTATAATTCTATCGCCGAAATGTCCTCACATGGGGTTGCTCCTTTGAAAGAGGCTTCTGTACGTGCTTTACAGGCGGGTACGGATATGGATATGGTTTCTTGCGGTTTTCTGAATACATTGGAAGAATCTCTGAAAGAAGGGAAAGTTACGGAAGAACAGATTAATGCCGCTTGTCGCCGTGTATTGGAAGCAAAATATAAATTGGGCTTGTTCTCTGACCCGTATAAATACTGTGATACCCTGCGTGTGGAAAAAGAACTTTATACGACTGCTCATCGCGCGGTGGCGCGTGAAATCGCAGCTGAAACATTTGTTCTGTTGAAGAATGAGGATCATCTGCTTCCGCTCGAACGGAAAGGTAAGATTGCTTTAATTGGTCCTATGGCTGATGCCCGTAATAATATGTGTGGGATGTGGAGTATGACGTGTACTCCTTCCTGTCACGGGACATTATTGGAGGGAATTCGTTCGGCAGCAGGTGATAAGGCTGAAATACTGTATGCGAGAGGTAGTAATATATATCATGATGCGGAACTTGAAAAAGGAGGAGCTGGTATCCGTCCGTTAGAACGCGGCAATGAACTGCAATTGTTGGATGAAGCTTTGCATACGGCTGCCCGTGCAGATGTGATTGTTGCGGCTTTGGGAGAATGTGCTGAAATGAGTGGTGAATCGGCTTCACGTACGGAACTAGGGATTCCTGATGCTCAACAGGATTTGTTGAAGGCGCTGGTAAAGACGGGTAAACCCGTAGTGTTGCTTCTTTTTACAGGGCGTCCGTTAGTTCTGAACTGGGAGGATGCCAATGTTCATTCTATCTTGAATGTCTGGTTCGGTGGAAGTGAAACAGGCGATGCTATTGCTGATGTATTGTTCGGTAAAGTGACTCCGGGCGGCAAGCTGACTACGACTTTTCCCCGTTCAGTGGGACAGCTTCCTCTGTACTATAATCATTTGAATACAGGTCGTCCCGATCCTGACAGTCATTCTTTTAACCGTTACTCCAGTAACTATCTGGATATGAGTAACGAACCTCTTTATCCTTTTGGGTACGGTTTGAGTTATACAAATTTCTCTTATGGGAATTTACAACTTAGTTCGGATGTACTGTCCAGAAATGGGGAGTTGACAGTGTCTGTGACTGTAACCAATGACGGAGATTTTGACGGATATGAGATCGTACAAATGTATCTGCATGATATTTACGCTGAAATATCTCGTCCAGTGAAAGAGCTGAAAGGCTTTGAACGTATCTTCTTGAAAAAAGGAGAGAGTCGTGAAGTTAAGTTTGTTATCACGGAAGACGATTTGAGATTTTATAATTCAGGATTACAATACGTTTATGAACCGGGAGAATTTGATGTCATGGTAGGAGCAAACTCTCGTGATGTGCAGACTGAACGTTTTAGGGCAGATTGATCGTATATAAACTTTCTTTTTCTAAGATGTAAATATTCTTTTGATTATAACTAAATTATGGTTGCCGCTTTGGACTACAAAACAGAAACTTTCGGTTGTAGCTAAAGGCGGCAACGTTGTGATTGGAAGTTCCGTTTATCATTTGAACTTAAAGATGCTTGACTTATCTTTTTATTTAGGATTTAGTTGTTTACCATTCGCAATTTGGTTGCAGGTACATTATTTAACTGCAAACTTAACTATTTTTCAGTTCAAAATGTGTATTT